>JBBIUO010000174.1:0-8582 GCA_037440205.1 Chloroflexota bacterium | reverse complement strand
CTGGGTGATGGCAACGCGATTTACCACACGGGACTGGATTGGCAATCGTTTCGGTGCAAGGGATGGATTCTGGGTGTCCCAAAATTGAACGAGACCGTTCGTTTCCACAGACGGCCCATAACTGTAATATCGGCCATATCCCGCGGCCACCCAGCGGCCGTCATTGCTGAGTTGAACAGCCGTCAGGTAGGAGGATTCGGGAACGGTCAACGGGAATTGATCCTTGCTCCGATTCGTCTTGTCCTTGATGTAGACATTCGCCCCATCGGAATACGATCCTGTCTCCCCTGCGACAATCACCACCTGCTCATCCGATCGAAACGCGCTCTGGAGGATTTTACCGGTATCCACCAACCGGAATGATTGAAAATCCTTCAAGTCCCACAAGGTGTCATCCAAAATCAACCAGTTTTCATTTACCCCGGCACCCAAAGAGGCGTATGAAAATGTTCCACTTTCCAGCGTCTGATCATGTCCCTCGCCTGCGCTGTCGAACAAAGCCTGATACACGCCGGGCAGAATTTCCCCGGCCTCGGAATTGGCGCGATATGCCTCGACGGCCAAAAGCTGGCCTAAACTCACCGACTGCTCCAAAGCGCTCTGCGCTTTCAATGCCAATCTGTCCGCATCGAGAAAACCGCGGGCTGAATCAGCCTGCGCGTTTGCATACTCGGCCTCTCCCAGGGCAATGGTGGCGGTTGCCGCCGATGATTGCGCTTCATACAAAGCCGTTTCTGCCGCATTCGTCTTGTTGTTGGCCTGAACCGCAAAACCTGCGGCGGCAATAAACATGATGAACGCCAGGACGGCAAGAACCTGGACCAGTCGATTCCTTATTTTCTCGCGCCGCTCCCGCTCATGGGCTTTTATGCAGGCGGTTAAAAAGTCGCGCTCTTCGCGGGTGATTGTCTTTGACTCCGCCTCTTTTTTGGCCTGTTCCAGATCGCTTCCGCGCAAAAGCAATCCATCCGAACGTCCCTGGGCCACCCACAACGCGGCCTGTTGCTGGAACACACTCAGGTTGGCGGCATACCACTTCGCATTGCTTGACTGCACCGGCTCGATCAGGCGGTCATGCGAAAGTTCATACCAGATCTGCCCCGCGCGCATTTCCGCCCGAATCAGGTCGCCTTGAAGGGACTGAATGACATCGTCGCGCAATCCGCCTGTGACGTGATTCTGACCCTGCAAAACCATGTTGCGGATTCCCCCGGTGATCAATTCATTGTCGAACCATTCGCGGATCTGGCGTTCTTCGACCCTTTTCAACCGTGCGACAGTACTGATGCGCCCGTCATAAAATTTTTCCAGTGATTGATTCACATCGCCCACTTCGCGCAAATCATCCTCGGTGATCTGCGGCCTGGCCGATGCAAGATTCTCCCACAGGCTGTAACAGACCACCTGTAACTGGACCGGCTCCACATATTGACCGGGTTGAACATCCAGGCTTCCATCGGGTTTTCGGACTTTGATGCTGGCAAGGTTTTCCACCAGTTTTTCCGCAACCCCCTCCGCAAACGGGCGCAGGTTTTCCACCGGGCTTTTCACGGCTTTCAACGCCGCATCCCAACCGAGCCGTTGCATGTAATAGCGAACCCGCAATCCGCCCGGAAGCAGGTGAGCGTACGGATCCAACGCCGCGATGTAATCCTCTCTCATGACCAACACCACCCACAGATACGGATCATGTTCCATGGCCTGCGCCAATTGAATGAAAAAATCCTCGCGCTTTTCCCAGGCTTGCGGATGTGTGCTGAATAACTCCTCGAACTGGTCAATGACCAGTGTACGCCGCCATGGCGCGATGTCTTCGCCCTCCGGCAGATCAACGGCAAGACCTTCGTCGTAGAAATATCCCTGCTCGTCATCGTTCAACTTGGCAAGGAAATGGGAAAGCGACAAACCGGCGATTGAATCGGGTTTGATCTCATGCTGGATCAAACTCCGCATCAGGTTGTAGGTGTAGATGTTGCCAACTTCAAAGCCCTCAGGAAAATCGCCGCTCACCCTTCCCACTGGAAGCACTTCGTATTTATTGTTCTCAAGATCCGGGATCAGGCGGGTGTTGATGAGCGAACTCTTTCCCGCGCCGGACTGCGCATAAAACAGAACCAGCTTCTCCGAAGCCACCAGCGCGCTCAAATCCCGCGCCTCACGTTCCCGCCCAAAGAATAAATGACTCTCCTCCTTCAGGAATGTGCGGGGGCCAATATATGGATTTTTACTGTTCGGTTTCATAATTGACCGTGCCTGTATTTATCCCATTTATCCCAGAGTTTTTGAATGAAACTCTCGGCGCTGCTCCATTCAATGTCGAACTTCTTTCGGTCAAAATAGGTTCTGAGATAGTCGAGGGATTTTTCCGTATTTCGAATCTTTTTCTTATCCGGTTCGATCTGGATGACCATGCCGCGGGGCGAAAAATCATCCTTGCGGAATTTCAAGACAAAGCGGAAGAGGACGCGAAAATCCCAATCTGTGAGTTGATACCCCAGCAAAATGAGATGCGACTCCCCCAGAGCCCGGCGCAGGGTCAACGGCACGATCGGATTCAACGTATTGGTATCCTCCACCATCGAAATGAGGAAGTTGATGTAATCATCCTCGCTCAACACCAATGTTTGGGGATAATCCTCCAGGCCGTATAAATGATAGACCAGCGGATTGGTCGTTGACGGAATGAAGTCCGGGTCGGTGCGATGCTCCGGCTTTGCGCTGGAGATCACGCCGGACCAATAGCAAATTTGGGTGCGGGGCTTCTTTCCCTCCGCCTCCAGCGCGCGCTCGAGAAAATCACTGTAACTTGTGGTGATGTAGGTGTTGAGCGGCAGTCGCGCCAGCAGACGCAGTGGATCCTCCGAGTCTTGCGGGAAGCGCGGATAATCCAGTTGTTGAACGATCTCGGAAAAACGCTGTTCCTGAATCTGAACCTTGAGCCTGCCGGCCAGGTCGGCATAATCTTTATCTTCGCCGGCGATGGTCAACAAAAGAGTCTTCAGGAATTCCAGATACTTCGTCCTTGCCTGCGGATTATCTTTCTGCTCCACCAAAAAGTATTGGGCAACGCGGGCAAGGTTTTCTTTATCCAGCATGGGATATTCGATCCAATCCGCCCATGTAGTTGTCAATTGCTCGCCGGTCGTCATGTCGGTGTTTTCTGCATCCGAGCCATCGGAGGATTCCCGAAAAATCTGCTCGATCCGAAATGTGTTGCTGACGACAGGGATGATGTTGCCCTGATTGATGCGCGGCATGATCTCTTCCCAAAAGCCTGTTTTGGATTGGGATTCCTTTGCCAATCTATCGCGTGCCTCTGCCAGACGTTTGCTGATGCCCATAATTATTCCTTTGCAGACGAAACGATCATGACGACCCGAAAACTGATTCGTGACCCCGGTAAACCGACATCCCCCGGAGCCTGTCCACTGCGCGAACTGCACCGCAGGAAATGTTGTTCATCCTTCATCGAGCATCCCCGCACCACGCGCCGCACTTGACGGCTTGCATTCAGGTCGTTGCGCCGATCGTCCGTCCACGGATAAGCAAATTTCGGGTCCGGTGCGATGCGCTTTTCCCCCCACAAACTGCACGTCCACTGGCGCACATTCCCAACCATGTCGAACAATCCCCAATCGTTTTGCGCCGGATACGCCCTGACAGGCGCGAGGCTTTCACATCCATGATTGGATCGCTGGGGATCGAACTCATCCCCCCACGGATAAAGATAATTGTTTCCTGCGCGGCAGGCCTTCTCCCACTGCGCCTCGTTTGGGAGCGAATAATGCCGCCCGGTTTTCCCGCTCAACCATTGACAATAGGCGAGGGAGTCATACCACGTCACTCCCGCAACAGGATGCTCCTCCAAATTCCGGGGAACCCGTTGCCCATCCCAGCCCATGCCCGGGGAAACGGGTCTATCCGTTTCGCGGATGAAATCTTCGTACTGGGCATTCGTTACCGGGCAACTGCCAATGCGATAGGCAGGCAGGTTCACTTCGAATTGAGGCGTTTCGTAAGCTGGGATTCCATTTCCCTCCGGGCTTCCCATCAAGAAAGAACCTTCCGCAATGTAAATTGTTTTCGGCGCGTAAGGTTCGGAGAGATCGTCCTCCTCCCCAAACCCCTGAGACATTCTGATATCCCGAATCAGTTTTTCAATATCGTGGTTGAAATCCGGGTCGTTGCGGATCTCGATCGCATTTTGTTTGGTGAATTTTTCAAGGCTTTCGGGGAGTTCATTTGCGGCAGGCATTTTTGCGCCCATCACCAGCGCCGGAATGACCGTCATTCGATTCTGCGCGAGCCGCTTCAGACCCGTCTCGACCTCGATGCGGGTGTAGTCATTGGGAGCAAACAGGCGTTTATTCCCATCTGCATCTGTGATGCCAGCCCATTGCGGGCCGACGATCACCAGCATCACCCTGCATTCATTTGTTTCCCTGTCGAGAACCTGCGTAAAATCCACCCCGGAAGGAATATCGTCCAAATCGCGGAAGACGCTTTGCTCTCCAAACGCGGCAACGAGCCTGTCCTTTATGCGGCCGATAAGATACGTACTGTCTGCCCGACGATAGGAGATGAAGATTTTCATATCGGATCACACCACCACGAAGTATATTTTTATCCGAAGTCCGTTTGCGCAATATCACACTTTCCATAGTCATTATAAGCCGATTTCGGATAATTTCAATCACATTAACTGATGGTATGAGTCCCAGGTGACGCTCCCAAATTGCACCTGTGCTACACTGTCAGTATGACCATCCATTTGCTCAACTGCTTCACCTGCAACGCCCGCTGGCCGAGCCATTTAAAAACGGGCATGGTTTGTCTTCTCGTCGAAACGGACATGGGATTGGTTCTTGTGGATACAGGACTTGGCTTGGATGATTATTCCAACCCAACTGGATTCACCAAATTATTTCGCATCCTCACCATCATGCCTTTTGATCCAAACGAGGCGGCCATCCACCGAATCAAAAATCTTGGCTATAACCCCAGGGATGTAAAACACATCATCCTCACCCACATGCACTTCGATCATTGCAGTGGGCTGGCGGATTTTCCCCGCGCCAAAGTCCACGTGCATCGGCGGGAACACGAATCCTTTACTGATGGCAGGATTCTGCATTGGGATGAGTTCGCTTATATCCCGCGCTACATCGCGCACAAGCCTGAGTTTGTTTTGCACGATACAGTAGATTCAAAATGGTACGACTTCGACGCCATCCGCCTGCCCTTCGAGCCGGAGATGTATCTCGTTCCCCTCTTCGGCCATTCGCGCGGGCATTGCGGACTCGCCATAAAAACATCCGGCGGCTGGTTCTTCCATGCGGCGGATGCGGGCGCGGTGTACGATGACGAAACGCCCAAATGGCTGATCAAACTCGTGCTCGGCCCACATGACCCAACCTTGCGCGCCTTCATGAAAGCGCATCCCGAGGTTCTCGTCTCCAACAGCCACATGTATCCAGAATTCTTCGATCAACATAAAGTGATCGTGTAAATTTACTCACGGCACAGGCAAATTCTCACACAACTTTTGATACAGTTCCTCGCCAAAAAAAGATGTCCATTGCGCGGCGTCGAAGTTTTGGGTGAGGCGGGCGCACGCGGCCTCGATCAGGTCACTGCCCTGGATTTGGGATATTTTCGGCATATCCCAAAACTGAATCGCTTTGAGGGATGCAGTGGCAAGCACATTTCCATCCGTCGAAAACGACATGTCGCTCACCGAGTCTTTGTGACGGATTCTCGAAATCTCCGCGCCGGTGAACGAATCGAGCGCGTACACGTTGTTCAATACGCCGAGGTAAAGGCGGTCTCCCTTCGGGTTGAAGATCATCGAAGATGCCTGCTCGCTCGGAATGTTTTGAAGCAATGTGAGGTCGCTTCCCTGCCACTGCCAGATGTACACCTGGCCCGATGAATTATTCGCCGCAAGCAGAGAGCCATCCCTGCTGAAGGTCATCCGTTGATGATCGCCGGGGGATTCAAACTCGAAAACAGTTTCCCCGCTTTCGGCGTCAATGACCAGTATTTCATCCTCCAGCCCCACAGCCAGTTGATTCACGCCGCTGGCAAACGACTTGATCTCCGAACCCGCTTCGAGCAGGGTCGAGATCAATTTGCCGCCTGCCGCGTCCCAGGCCTGTACAACTCCTTCGTAATCGCCGGTAATGAAAAAGCGGCTGTCTGAAGAAAAGGCAATCGTTTGAGCATAATCTGACTCGCTGACGGTTCTGCTCGTTCTGGATTCGATGTTATACAAAATGGCTTCGCCATCGTCGGTTGCGATGCCGATCCATTGTGAGTCCGGGCTGATGATGAGATCATCGAGGGGTGAGTCGAATTTCAGGATTGGTTTGTCTTTCAGGATTCCGCTAAAGGTGGAAAACTGCTTCTCGTCCAGCAACCAGACCCGGCCTTCGTCGGAAGCGGCAAGCCAGTCGCCCGACGGGCTGAATTCGATGTTATCCACCAATCCATCGAATTGAAGATAACTCGTGGAGACAGGCAGGACGGAAACGTCCCAAATGCCGATGTCGCCGGATTGATCGCCGGAGACGAGATATTTTCCGTCCCTGCCGAATGCGATCAGGTTGCCGTAATCGTTCAACGGAATCTGGAACATCTCCGCGCCGGTGGCGGCATTCCAAACGCGCACAGTTTTGTCGTAGCCGGTGGTTGCAAGCCATTGTCCATTCGGGCTGATATCCACGCCGCTTACAAAACTATCCTGCAACATGCGAATCTTTTCCCTGCCGGTGGCGGTATCCCACACTCTGATCCGCTGGTCGTCGGATGCGGTGACGAACCACGAACCATCCGGGCTGAAGGTTACATCTTCCACCCAATCTTCATTGACGATGTGGAACAACTCTTTGCCGGCGTTGACGTCGCTCATGAATGCCACGCTATCCGATCCGCCCGAAATCAATTTACTGCTGTCGGGACTGAATGCGAGATCAAAAACCTCGCCATGATGCGAAGGGCCATTCAAGATTCTGCCGTCGCCCAAATTCCATAACGTGACCGTGCCTTCGTCGGAGCCGGACGCGATCCACTGGCCGTTTGGGCTGAATGCCGTTACGTTCAGTCTCCCAAAGGTGAGCAGTTCGTAATCGAATTTGCGCGCGACAAGATCAATGACGGTGATGCGGCCATCATCGCGGGCGATGGAAAGCGCCCTGCCATCGGGGCTGATGTTCACATCCCAAATCGGAACGCCGTAATTGAAGCGGTTTTGTATTTCGCCGTTTTTCGAATTGATGATGAGCGCTTCACCGGATTGATCGCCGGTGGCGATGATGCTTCCATCGGGACTGAAAGCCGCATCTTCCATTGACCCGGAACTGGTCACGCAAAATTGCTTTTCCCCACCCGAAAGTTTCCACACACAGGCCGTATGGTCAGCGCTCGCCGTGACGAAGGAATCGCCATCCGGGCTGAATTCCAACGCGGTGATCAAATCGTTCTGTTCCATTTGCGCAACGGGAACGGGAAGGAGGGAAATGTTCTTCCGAAGGATATCCTCCGCCTCGCGCGACGGACTGCGCCGCATGGAATCGAGCGCGAGCAGGGTGCTGATGTAAAGCCCGCCGGTCTTCGATTGATAAATCTGCGCGCGCGCGGCGCTTCGCTGTGCCTCGGCGATGAGTTGATTCTTTTCGGCGGCCAGCTGGTTTTCTTTGGCAATATCGGCGTTTTCGCGGGCGAGCTTTTCGTTCTCCTGCGCGAGGGTCTTTTGTTCCTGCGCCAGTTTCTCGTTTGCGGAGGCCTTGCGCGATTGAACCACCGCGGTCACGGAAAGGATCACCATGACAAGCAGCGCTGCCGCCGCGGAAACCAGCAGGGTCAGCCTTCGGTTTTCATCGCGGGTGCTGAACTGGATGTAGGTCTGCTGTAATTCTGTAGGTTTGGGATCCTTGTTTTCCGCGGAGGCAACCATGCGGCGGGCGTTTCGCAGATCATGGCCGCGCAACAAAAGGCTGGGGTCCTTCTTGCGATGCCATTCCAGTGCGCGCACCTGCAAACGGCGGTGTTCTTCCACCCATTCAATATCCAGTTTTATCGCAAAGTTGACCTTTTCGATCCCCTCCTGAAAATTATCCTGCTCGCGGATGAAGATCCAGTTCAAATCGCGGATGATCGGGTTGACCATCTTCGGGTCCACATCGCGGAGCACGATCGGGATGATGCGTTTGTTGTTTTTCGCCGCATGACCGATCTCCACGTTGCAGACTTCGGAAACAATCGAATCGGGGCTGATGAGGAAGATGAAGGCGTCCGATTCCTCGATTCCCTGAAGTATCTGTTCCAGCCAGCCAACGGCGGGAGGAATATCCTCCCAATCCACCCAGACATCGAAATCAATCTTTTTGAAAGCGGCGATCAGTTTGCGCGCAACAGCGGAATCTTTTCTCGAATAGGAAACGATAATTTTGTTCATGAGGGCCTCAGGCGGCGATTATAACCTTTGATGCAACGCCTGATTCGTTGATTATGCTCAAGCCGCCGTCCCCGGCGGCGTTTTCGAGGGAAAATCTGCCAGGTTGACGGTTCGTCTCGCTTCGCGG
>JBBIUO010000173.1:1764-8603 GCA_037440205.1 Chloroflexota bacterium | reverse complement strand
GCCCATCGCGTCGGCAAGGCCTTTGCCAATCAGAATGCTGTCAAGATCATCGCCGGTGATATTGCGCCCTTCCTTGACATTTTGCCCAATGATATTGACTTTCACTTCTTTTTCAGGCTCGACGCCGATGATGCCCACCGAAAACGCGCCTTCGCGGCTGGTGACCAGTCCGCCGGTTTTGATTCGCTGTGTGGCAGCCAATGTCAGCGGATTTTCTTCCGCGGCTTGAATCACCGCCTGGGATCAGCCAGCGGGAACAGCGGATTCGAATTCGCCTCTGCGCGGTAACCTTCCGCGTGGACTTGAATGTTGCCTCCCAGCACTTTCACGGCGTTGCCATAGATCGCGTCGGTCCAGCCGTTGACCAGCCCGTCATACCACATCATCAAAGCCAGTGTAATCGACATGGCCAGAACGATGATGACAGTGCGGCGTGTGTGCCGCCAGATGTTGCGCCATGCGAGGCGCAGGTAAAGTTGCATTCTTACTCCTTTTCTCTCGAAGATTCGAGAGTCGATCTTCAAAAATAATTATGACTTTGGCAGCCACTCTTTCATTGTGTCAATGTCTCCCAAAGGCAAGGAGCCGGGCGGCGCGCCAAGAATTCGTTCCACCGAATCAGAATAAGCGCCGATCAGGGCTTCAAGACGTTGAACCGCATCGGGAGGCGGATGGTCGGTCAGCAGTAATTCGACAAACTTATCTTCAAACCCATGCGACAACCCCACAAAAATATTTCCAAATTGCTCGGGGTATTTTGTGGAAAACACACCCTCGTCCATCCCCTGACGGATGATCTCCGCCAGCATCGGCGCAATCCGTTTAATGGAGGCCGCCTCCTGTTTTTGGCGCATGATGGCATTTGCATCTGCGCGCCATACGCGAAACAGGTCGAGCATGAATGTTTTTTGCGCCACTTTCCATCGTCCAGCGGTATCGAAATATCGCCGCATCTTTTCAATGGCAGATAAGTCTTTTGCCTCCACAATGGGGCGTAAAACCTGCTCGGCGTCGTCCAACATCCGGTCGATCAACCCGTCCAACAGGGACTGTTTCGAATCGAAGTAGTGGTAAAACGCCCCCTTCGATATCTTCAACGCATTCAAAATGTCCTGAATGGACATCTGCTCGTAACCCTTCGAATAAACCAGACGGAGGGCCACATCCAAAATCTCGTTGCGCCGGGCGGCATAATCTTCTTCTTTAACAACTCTGGGCATATTTTCCTTTTTAATAAACCGACGGTCGGTTTATTAATTTAGATAATAAACCTTTCGCCCCGCTGAGTCAAGGCCAAAATTAACGGACAAGTGCGCTTCACACGACGCCTGTGCCTGCCACACCCAAATGGGCAGATTCTCCCCTGAGCATTTTCCTGCAAAAAAACCGTCCCGAAGGGTGTTGTCAGTAGGCGCTCAATTCACGCGAAACAAACCTCCGGGACAATGCAGGTGTGTTTACCTAATCTCACCTCTACAACTGTTTACTGTTCACTGGTTACTGCCTGCTCCCCGCCATTTTTACCCACATCATTTTCAACATCAATCCCGCCCGCCAAAAAGCGACCGCGGCCATGCCGTGCGCCAGCACCGCAAACATAGGCGGAGTCTGATTGGTGTAGTACGTCCAGCATTCGCGGGTTGTACCCCACAACTCGAGGAAGTACCCAAGCCCCGCGCCGGCGATGAACGTGAGCAATGCAAACCGATGATCCGTTGGCGTAAGGATGAGCAAAATGCACAAAATCATCGCGAGCCATGTATAAGACTTGCCGACTGTCGGGGAAACAAAGACCAGCATCAAGGTCAGGAAAGAAGCGAAGGTAATCCAATAGAGAGTGGAAATTAGAGGCTGGAGATTGATCGTCTTGCGTTCGGTAATCCAGTTCATGAATCTTGTGATTCGATCAATTGAGAGACTCGCAATCGGCCAGGCAGGGATGATCCACAGCGGCGGACGTTCTGCCGTGTAATAATGCCAGAGGTTGGTCTGCGTGCCCCATGATTCGATGGCCAGCCCGCCACAGATGCCGACAAAGACGATGAGCAAATCCGTTTTGAGGTTTGCGCGCGCAATGATGGTGATGGACATGAAAAAGAAAATGCCGAGCAAAAGCCAGTCCATGTACAGCCACCAGGGACCGTTCCAGTCAATGTAGGAAAGTACCTCCTCCGCCAGCGGCCACCAGATGTACACGATCAAAAAAATGGTGACGAAAAATCCTCCAAGCAGGATGGATGAGTCGCGGGTCCAGATGGGGCGCTTTTGATTCTCCATGCGCTGGATTATATTGCAGGGTTGAATAAAAGAAGAAAATTCATTCGTCCTATTTTTAAATTTCCCCGGCGCATCGCACCGACCCCCGGCCTGCTCGTCCTCTTTGGGCTGTTTCCTCCCCGTTTCATTTTTCTGCTCTACGCCGCCCCATGTGCATCCACCGTGAAGGATGTTCCCGCTGAGCGTGTGGTGATCGCCTTCGGCGCGATGGAACCTTGACCGCGATTTTGAAAGACCGCGTTGAAATTGCCGCGCGCCCTGTTGTTTTGCAGCTGGCCTGGCATTAAATCCAATGGGATCGGGGTAATTAACACTTACTTCCGCAAGGTCTCTCGTTTATACTGGAACACGCAGGAACCATATTCGAATAAAATTCGCCCTGAGCGAAGTCGAAGGGCGGGTAGTGGTATGGAAGTAAGTGATGTAGCGCAAGATAGTATCTTGCGCTACGGACAAAATCACTTCAATTTGCCCATTACCGAAGGGCGAACTGCAAAAATAAAAAATGGAGAATCCTTTATGACCCGGGAAGAAGCCCTTGCCCTTGTCCGTGAATTTGTAAAAAATGAAGGCCTCGTGCGCCACATGCTTTCTGTGGAAGCCGCCATGCGTTTCTACGCCGAAAAATTCGGCGAGGACGTGGAGACGTGGGGATTGATCGGTTTACTGCATGACTTCGATTGGGAGATTCACCCCACCCTGGAGAATCATCCGCAGGACGGCGCGCCCATTTTGCGCGAACGCGGCGTGCCCGAAGAGATCGTCCAGGATATTTTGAGTCACGCCGATCATTTGGATATGCCGCGGGATACTTTGCGCCGCAAAGCCATCTGCGCCTGTGATGAAATCACCGGGCTCATCACCGCCGTCGCGCTGGTGCGTCCGTCGCGTTCGTTGTACGACCTTGAGGCCAGTTCCGTCAAAAAGAAGTGGAAGGACAAGGCCTTCGCCGCCGGCACCGACCGTTCCGAGATGGAACACGCCGCCAAAGAATTCGGCGTGGAGTTGTGGGAGCACGTGGGCAACGTCATCGCCGCCATGCGAAAGATCGCACCGGAGTTGGGGCTGGTTGGAAATATCCAGCACTAATCTGTGGCGCGTAATTGGCGCGCAAAGCGTCAAACGCCACGTAAAGTGTTGTGCAAGAGAGCGCAACCTACGCCAAAGCAAAATCTTCCCTATGTTTATCAATAGACTCGAACTCCCCACCCTTGATCTCATCGCCCAGCGCGATTACTACGCCAATGTGCTGGAATTGCCTGTCCAACTCGAAGGCGATTCCCTGCTGGTGAAGGCAGGTAGAACGGATTTGGTCTTCACGCAAGCCTCATCGGGCTGGGAAGGCGCGTATCACTTCTGCTTCAACATCCCCGAAAACCAATTTCCGCTTGCAAAAGCCTGGCTCTCCGCGCGGATTCCACTTTTGAAGGACGAAAAGAGAAACGACGAATTCACAGGTAAATCATGGAATTCCATTTCGCTGTATTTCAAGGATGCCGCGGGAAATATCCTCGAATTCATCGCGCGGCATGACCAGCAAAATGCCGTCCACTCCCCCTTCAACAGCGGACAGATTCTACAGGTCAGCGAGATCGGGCTGGCCTCGAAAGATGTTGTTGCCTTCGCAATGGAATTGTGCTCGAAACTGGGAGTCTCGGTTTACAGGCAGGGTTTCAACGAGACCTTCACCCCCATCGGTGACGAAGATGGGCTGTTCATCCTCCCCATTGAAGGCCGCATTTGGATTCCCAACACCGGCGTCCCTGCGCGGATGTTGCCTGTCAAAGTGGATGTGGAGGTGAATGGGAGAAGATTCCAATTGAGCGGCGTGCCGTATGAGGTGAGGTAATCAAAAGGCGGGAGCAAAATCACGTATAATTCAAACATGGCAACACAAGCGGCATTCCAGGTTCCCCCGCTCGATAAACGCAAGCGCATCCCGATGAAGACCATCCGCGCGATTGCGAAGCACATCGCGGAAAAATTCGATCCCGACCAGATCATCCTCTTTGGCTCGCACGCCTACGGAAGACCCACCGCGTGGAGCGATGTGGACCTGCTGGTGGTGATGGACACGAAGAAAGGGGAGGAATTCGAAAAGTCGCTCGAAATCAGAAAAACGATTCCAGATCTGACTTTCGGCTTGGATCTTGTTGTGCGCTCACGCAAAGTCATCGAAAGGCGCAAGAAACTGGGAGATTGGTTTTTGGTGGACATCACTGAAAAAGGGAGAATCCTGTATGAACAAAGTCACCAGTGAGTGGGTCGTCAAGGCCGAAAGCGATTTTCATAGCGCGGATGCCCTTTTGCATACGCTTGAGGTTCCCGAGGCGGACACGGCCTCTTTTCATTGCCAGCAGTGCGCGGAAAAGTACCTGAAAGCATTTTTGACGGAGAACAAGATCCGCTTTGAACGGACACACATCCTGATGGACCTGCTTGAGTTGTGCATCCCTGCTGGAAAAGACTTCAGAACGATTGCGGATGACCTGAACGGTTTGGAGGGTACGCAGTCGCGATCCGTTACCCGGGTGCAAGCGCATCATTGGAACTTGCAGAGGCCGCTTTTGACGCCGCCGAACGCGTTCGCAAATTTGTGAGAAGAAAACTCAGGATCAAGTAAAGGGGATTTCCCATGACCGACAAAACCTACATCGTCAACTCACGGCGCTCTCACCCCCAACACCTTCGGCAGTCTCTCCAATTGTTCCCTGTCCAGCGTGACCAGGTCCGCGCCAAAGCGGAGCGCAACTGCGGCATAGACGGAGTCGCTTCCGCGCAGGCGGTGGTTTGCGGCCACGTCCACGGCAAGATCGGCAAGCGTGGAATCCAAATCCACAAATGTAATGTTGGGAAAATTTTTCAATTCCTGAACAAAGGCCATGCCGAGTTCGGGTCTGCCCTGTCCACGGGAAAGGGCGGCGGATATTTCAGGAAGGACAAGCACGGGAACAATGATCGGAATCGCCTGTTCCCGCACCCCAAGCATAAACGCTTTACTCGCCGGATGAGCAGGTTCGGAAGGGGTAAATGCGCTTACAAAAACACTCGCGTCAATGGTAACCGGCGAGTTCATCGGCGCATCTCCGAAAGGATTTCCACCGCGCTCTTTTCGCTTTGCCAGCCTTTGCCCAGTTCCTCGCCGATTTTCATCAGCCGTTCCCAAATTTCATCGTCCGACGGTTTCGTCACAACCGCATCCAGCGGGATGATGAGCGCGGCGGGCACTCCGCGCTGCGTGATCACGTAGCGGGTGCGATTCTCCTTCACCGCGCGGACAACTTCCGACGCGCGAATTTTCAACTCGCGGATGCCGATCTCTTCCAGTTGGGGTCGTTTCGTTTTCATGTGGTCACCTCTGTAACCACATCATACTCCCCCGCCTTGCCCGTGTCAAGCAAAACAAAAACCTGCGCCAAGTTCAATATGACGCGGGGTAATCCATTTCAAAAGAGTATTTCCCACTGTCTCACAGGTCTTCCGGTTTCAGCCCGGTGACCTTTGCCAACCTTGCCAACATCTTTGGTCCAATTTCCTCGCCATCATGAAAAGCAAAGACCACATCCGGCCAGTTTGGGCGTTCCAAAACCTTGTGTGAACCCGTCTGCCGTTTTATTCGCCAGCCGATCTTTTGCAATGCCGCCAGCAAACGTTTTGCTTTGACAGTTTTCCAATCGCTCATGTCATTGAAAATGAGAACATCAACATTGGCACGGTTTCCCCATTTTCCAGACGATCTGCAACCACACGCAGTGCCAGTGCCTGCGCATGAGCCACAGCATCATCAGGGTCTTTTCCGTAGACCATTGCACCGGGTAGTTCTTTCACTTCCGCCAGCCAGCGGCCATCCTCCTCCTGTTCGTATTCGACCGTAAAAGTCATTTCAACCTGCCTTTCTCTCAAAACATTATACTCTTATGCAACACGCGGTCTTGCCCTGAGTAACGCCGAAGGGATGCATCACTTCTTCTTTTTCTTCTTCGCCGCAGGCTTGGCTTTTACTTTTGCGGCAGGCTTCTTCCCCTTCGAGGATGACGCGGCAGGCGCTTTCTTGGCCGGGGTCGCTTTCTTCTTTCCTTTTTCCTGCTCTTCCACCGCCTTCGCCAATTTCACATACCGCTCCACCGTCCACGCCACGGACAGACCCGTAATCACCTCGTCCTTCTTCATCTCGACGATCACATCGCCCTTGCCGGAGGCGCGTTTGCGAACGCCGGCCGCATCCAGCCGCGTGGATTTGGGCGCGCCCTTCGCAAGGATGATCGTCGCCATGTGATTCGGCTTGCCGCTGACCGCGCCCACGAGCGTGATCTTCTTCGGCAACACCCACACTTTCACACCCTTGCCATACCGTCCCTGTGACGGGAAGTCTTTCTGGTCAACGCGCTTGGCTTTGCCGTCGCTCGCCAGCAGGAAGATCTCGCCTTCGGCGGGCAGAATTTCCGCGCCGACCACTTCATCTTTTTCATCCAATTTGATTCCGTTCACGCCGGCCGCGATGAGTCCCATCGGGCGGACATCATCTTCCTTGAAACGGATCGCCATGCCCCCGGACGTGATCA
>JBBIUO010000173.1:0-1739 GCA_037440205.1 Chloroflexota bacterium | reverse complement strand
GTCGGTTAAACCAACCCAACCGAGACCGTCGCCTTCATTGACTCTCGCAAGCACAAACGACTGTGAAGATGGTCCCGGCAATTCCGTGATGAGACTCTTCTTCACCATGCCAAAGCGCGTGATGGAAATGACGCAGGTCTCTTCGGGGAAATCCGATTTGCGCGCGGGCAGGGCAAACATGGCCGAAAGCACATCGTCCTCGCCCAGCGGCGCGACCTTTTGATACGGCACGCCGTCGCTTAATTTCTCGGCTTCGGGGATGACGTGCATCGCAACTGCCGCCGCCTTTCCATTTTCAGCCGCGAGGTAAAGCGTATCTGAAGTGGAAGCCTTCACCAGCCAGCGCGGCGCGTCGTTGCCGGAATGTTTCGGTTGCTTGTCGTCGTGGGTGCGCGCGATGATTCCATCCGCAGTGACGCCGACCCAAACGATTTGGTCTGTCATCAGGTCGGTGGCGGTGAGCATCTTCGCGGCTTTGCCTTTCTTCAAATTGACGATCTGTGTGCGGCGGCGGTCGCCATACGCGGCTTTCACTTTCAACAGTTCATCGGCCACCACGCCGCGCATCAACTTCGGCGATTTCAAGAGCGTCGTCAAATCCTTGATGGTCGCGGTCACTTCCTTGTATTCGGTTTCGATCTTCTTGCGTTCGAGCGCGGCCAGCCGGCGCAACTGCATGTCGAGGATGGCGTTGGCCTGCAACTCTGTCAGCTTGTAGCGTTTCATCAGTTTCGCCCGGGCAGTTTCAACGTCCGGTGCGTTGCGGATGATCCCGATCAACTCATCGAGATTCTTTAAAGCGATTAAATATCCCTCGAGGATGTGTTGCCGCGCTTTGGCTTTCTCCAGATCGAATTCAGCGCGTCTTTTTATGACTGTGAGTCGGTGCTCGACATAGACACGCAACGCCTGTTTGAGAGTGAGTGTGCGCGGTTCGCCGTCCACCAGCGCGAGCAGGTTGATGCCGAAGGTGGTCTGCATCGGGGTGCGCTTGTACAATTCGCGCAGGACAGTTTCCGGTTCGACATTTTTCGTCATCTCGAGGACGATGCGCATGCCCTGCCGGTCGGATTCATCGCGCAGATCGGAAAGCCCTTCGAGATGTCCATCGCGCGCGAGTTCGGCAATGCGCTCGATTAAACTGGACTTGTTGACGGTGTAGGGCAGTTCGGTGACGATGATGCGGCTCTTGCTTCGTTCCATCTCTTCGATGTGCGCCTTGGCCTGCACCGTGATTCGTCCGCGCCCCGTGCCATACGCGGATTCGATTCCCTCTTCGCCCTTTTCCTGAATGATGATGCCGCCTGTGGGGAAGTCGGGGCCTTGCACAAATTCCATCAACTGCTCGACGTCAATGTCATCCAATTTTTCCCAGCGTTCGAGCATGTACACGATGGCATCCACGATCTCACCGAGGTTGTGCGGCGGAATCGAAGTTGCCATGCCCACTGCAATGCCCGTCGCGCCATTGACCAACAGATTTGGAATTGCGGACGGCAAAACGTTCGGCTCTTCGAGGGTATCGTCGAAGTTGGGAACGAAGTCAACCGTTTCCTTGTTGAGATCAAAAAGAATATCGAGCGCGGCATTGGTGAGACGTGCCTCGGTGTAACGCATTGCCGCTGGCGGATCGCCGTCCACCGACCCGAAGTTGCCCTGACCATCCACGAGCAGAGTGCGCATGGAAAAATCCTGCGCCATGCGCGCCATGGCTTCGTATACTGCCGAGTCGCCGTGCG
>JBBIUO010000172.1:0-8728 GCA_037440205.1 Chloroflexota bacterium | reverse complement strand
TGCGGAAGAATTCCACATCTTCCGGGGTGGTGGTGTTGGTGACGACCACCTTGCCCTGCATGTTCAACGGCATGTGGCGTTTGATGTAAAGACAATCGCCCGCAATGACGGTGGCCCACTGATACCAGTTTTCAAATTTCGGCTTGTGCTCGTTTTGCTTTTCGCCGGTGGGGTACAGCCATTCGAACGGAAAACGGGTGACGATGGGAATCAAAATTGCGGCGAGGGTTCGCAGTCCCTTCATGGTGCGGACGGGGATGGGAACATCCAGCGCGAACATCAGGTCGCAGAAGACGGTTTCGTAGCCCGCTTCGGCAAAGGATTTGGAGAGTCCCCAGCGATCCACGCCGACGGTGACCATGACCTTGCGTCCGCGCTGGTTGATGTAGTCGCCGATCTTTTTATCGAGGAAGGCGGGGGCCTTGTTTTCGAGCGTGTTCTTCAACCCGCCGCCATCCACCACCGGGGTCTTTTTGATGTAGCGCACCAGTTTCTGGACGGAGTGAAATGGATAGAATTTTCCTTCGACGATGGCGCCCAGATCCGCCCCGCCGACGCCGAAGGCATCCACTGTGCCGTCGAGTTCCTTGTATTTCAGGGCGGCGGCTTCCATGTCCCCATCGGTGCCGATGCGTTCGATGCTGACCTTTTCGCCGAGCAGTGTCACTTCCACGGCTTTGTTGCGCCTGGATGAGCCAATGCTGATACTCACAGCTCGTTTCATAATCATTTCTCCTCTTGGGATGGATTGATAACTGATGTTACGCAGTAGGGGCGACCCTTCAAGGTTTATCAGGGCGGCTTACCCCTACGGTGATGAAGAAAATATTGCGTAAGGTGAGTTGATGAAAGTATACCCCGAAGTCCGGGGGGTGAGAATGATGATGGAACAGAATCAGGATTCAGGTCCGATGGGAAGCGTGAAGAAGAAGGTGGTACCGCTTCCCGCTTCGCTCCTGACCCAGATCCTGCCTCCGTGAACTTCGATGATTCGCTTGACGAGGGCGAGTCCGATGCCGGTGCCTTCGGTTTTTGCATCCAATTTGTTGAACAGGCCGAAGATCAGTTCGTGGTGTTCCGGCGCGATGCCCATGCCGTTATCGCGGACGTAGAGGATCGGTTTGTCGTTTTCGAATCCGTCGTGGCCGATCTCGATGGACGGGTTGGCCTGGTTCTCCATGAATTTTGCGGCGTTGTCGATCAGGTTTTGAAAGACCTCCAGCAGGCGGGGACGGTCCCCGTGAACCGTTGGCAGGTCTTTTCCAACGATGATGTCAATGTTCTTTTCGTGAAGCCGCCCATGCAGGAGATTGACGGCTTCGTAGACAAGTTCCTCGAGTTTGATGGATTGATGGAGGCTGGCCAGCCTGCCAATGCGGGAAAGTTCGAGCAATTCATTCAGCAGTAACTGCATTTTATCGGTGGCGTCGCCGATGCGTTGAATGTCCAGTTTCAGGCGCGAGGTATTTCCGCTGACGGCGTCCTGCTCCAGAAAGCCGAGGAATCCCTTGATGGTGATGAGCGGCGATTTCAGGTCGTGCGAAACGGTGTAGGCGAAGCGTTCGAGTTCGCTGTTCTTGTCTTCCAGATCGCTGATGAGTTTCTCGCGTTCGGTCTGGATGTATTTTTGCTGGCTGATGTCGCGCACCATGATGATGGCCGATTCAGGCGAGATGGCCGTAAGGCGCGCTTCAAAGAACTGCGTTTCCTTTCCGGGCGGCATTCCATATTCGAAAGCGTGCAGTTGACCGGTGGCCAGTGTGCGTTCGAGCGCAAACAGAGTCTGCCGGGCGATGACTGGGGGGAACAATTCCAGAACCGTTCTGCCCAAAAATTGCGAAGGCGGCATGAGCGGCACAATCTCGGAGGAGGCCATGAAATCGAGAAACACTCCGTCCCTGGAGATTTCGAAGATCATATCGGGGATGGAGGCAAGAATGGCGCGCGTGCGCGCTTCGCTGTTTTGCAGGGACTCGCGCGCGTTCTTTTGCTCGGTAATATCGTGGAACATGGACAGGATGCAGTCCATCCCATCGAGTTTTACCAGTTCATAGAAGGCAAGCACGGTGCTGGGCGCGCCGGTCTCATTGACGAACTGATATTCCGGGACATAAATGGAGTGTTCGCGTTTCAATCTCCCGACAAATTCGTTTCGATCATTCTCGTTTTCCCACAACCCCAGTTCGATGGCGGTGCGGCCGATGGTTTTTTCGGGTTCGTAGCCGCTCAATTTCCAGTAGGCTTCGTTGGCTTCGATGGCAACGCCTTTATCCAGCGAGGTGATGATGATCGCCACCGGGCTGGCATGGAAAACCTTGCGGAATCGTTCCTCGCTGGAGCGCAGGGCGGCTTCGGCCAATGTGCGTTCGGCGATCTCCTTTTGTGTCTGTTCAAAGAGACGGGCATTGTCAATGGCGAGGGAAGCAAGCGCGGCGAATCGCTCCATGAGGTTGATCTGTTCCTGGGTAAAAGTCCGTTCCTGCTCGACGAATGAAATGGTCAGGACCCCGATGACCGTGTTGCCGACCTTGAGAGGCACACCCATGACCGCATTGAATCCAGCGTTCACGAACTCAGGCAGGCTTTTTTCCCAGGAGGGATAATTTTGGACGACAAGAGTTTTACCCGTGTCCCACGCTGTTCCTGTGACTCCCTCATTTCTGGGCGTGAGGAAACCATCGTACTGCGAAAGAACGCCGTAGCCCAGTTCCTGCCGCAGGGCGGAATCATCCGGCAGGACGAGGTCAATCAGCCCGTGTTGCGTGTCGAGCAGCGAACAGGCCCGCGTCAGGATCGCTTCGAGCAGGGGACGGAGTTCGGAGCGATTCAACAGGCCCAGGGCGGTCTCGTTGAGGGCGCTGAGATAATCCGCCTGCGCCTGCAATTTTCTTTCCGCCCGCAGGCGTTCTTTCAATTCGAGCCGCGCATCGTAGAGGGATCGGTTCAAACTGTTGACCAAAAGATAAACGAGCAGGCCCGCAAACAAAAAAATGACGGTCAGGTCGCGGGCGATGTTCAGGGGCGAATCTGAATTTGGGGCGCGAATCCCCATCTCCTCCTGCGCGGCAAAGAACCAAAGCGCGGCGATGCTGATGAGGCCGAAAAACAGACCCTCGCGCCACCCAAGCAGTATTCCGGCCAGCAAAATGATCATCAGGTAGGCGGTCACGGCCACATCGCGGATGCCGTCTGCCTCCCATGCCTGGAAGGTCATGGCGACCCACAAAGCCGCCGCCAAAAACAGGCTTGCCCCGCGAATGGTACCGCGGCGAATTACAACCTGCACAATCCCCAACACGACGGTGATGCCCGACAGGACCAGCAGTGGAACAGAACTGTTTTCCCTCCCGATGATGATCCGCGCGAGAATGCTGAGCAAAAGAATGCCGATCGCGCTCCACACAAAATTATTGAGCAACTGCGCAGTGCGTGTTTTCTCTTCGGTTTCAAAAATGGGGGTGGAAAAAAAACGGCGGAACCGATTCGGCATGACGGGTATTATATATCATGTCCATGTTCGCTTTGAAATTGCAAGACAGACCGAAGATGATGTTTATGGCGGCAAAGCTATGGTGCCGCATCTGCCTAGCGTTTATTTGTGGAACACGATTTTGTCAACCAGGAATTTCTTGACCGTATCATAGTCAAGCATATATTTTGGCGGGCGTGGTCTGCCGTTGCTGTTACGCCCCTGATGATGGATGCCCAAGGCAGAGATGTTTTTTGAAGTCACGACAAGGAACAGGATTTCCTGCAATTCTGCATGGGTCTTTCGATACCGGGAAACACTTGTTCTTTGCTCGCGATTGATTTCATATCGGGATTTTCCGCCCTTCAACCTTTGATGCCATTTCTGAAAGGTTCTGTTGCTATCGTTGTATTCGACATCACACAGGGCAATTATCAAACCATGTGCGCCATACTCTTGAACACTCCAATTCATAGCCGCTGTGTCGTTCAAAATGGAATGGTGGTCATCTGATTTTATGGCTTTCGCCTTCAAATCCCAATTGATCGAGCCTTTCATGTCGAAGCAAGCCGTTCTTGTCTTGCCATATCTGTCGCCCGGAATGGAAAATGAGTCTTTCAACCGTTCGTAACAAAGGTGCTCAAAGTAGAAACCCCACCACTCCATTTGTCGCCAATTGAAATTTGCCTCTTTTAATTCCAGGATGCTTTTCCTGCCTTCCCAACTGACAGGCAAATCAACAAGAAGGGGTTTTACAGATTGAATATCTTTCTTTGGCGTCATGTGAAAATCCTAAAACATGCGCTGTTGTTCAGGCTGGTATTCGCTTTCAATGCGCTTTCTTGCGATTTCGCAATATTCATTACTAATTTCCATGCCAATATATTGACGGCGATTATTATGCGCCATGACACAGGTTGTGCCGCTCCCACACATTGGATCGAGTACCACCTCATTTGGTTCTGAGAAACATAGAATTAAGTCCTCCGCCAATTTATCGGGGTAGGTTGCGGGGTGTTGGAGCTTTAACCGATTCCCCTCAGTATTGCTGGTCGAATAATTCCATACCGTACCGCGGCATTTCATCGGGTTAACCGCCTTAGGCTCAATTGTTTTGAAGCCGCCGTTTGTGAGCCTGTCAGTTCCAGAATAAATCTTCCCGGCATGCTTGCTCGGGATCATCAAGTGTTCTTTGTGAAATGTCTTTGGGCGATTTCCCTTGAAGAACATCAAAATGTATTCATGGTCAACCCGAAACCGTTGATTCCACCATGCCCCGGGGTTGCCGTCCCGTTTATAAATTACGCTTTCAAAAAGTTTCCAGCCAATTTCATCAACCCAATTGACCGCAAGGCGAAAGGTCGTGAGGGATTTCGCAAAATTCTTTGTGCCATCGCCAATGACAACGACTGCGACCCCGCCATCTTTGGTCACGCGATAAAGATGCCTGCCCAGTGTTACAAAATCGAAGAACCAATTGTTTTTGTAGTCCCTTATTCCATCATATGGCGGCGAGAAAACAGTAAGGTCTATCGAATTATCTGCGAACGAGGATAATTCCTGTAGGCAGTCACCTTGAATAATTTGATTCAGTTTTGAATTCGCTCCATTACCATTAGTCATAAACTATCTCCACATTTTGTACAGATGGTAGAGATTATACCGTCAACTGTCGAGAAGGCCCTAATAATCTTTCAAAACACTCAGGCGAAGTACTTTCCAACTTGCGAATCCATCTTCTCTCGGTTATCCTTGCCGATGGGAGTGGTTAGGTCCCGGTGGGCTTCCTGGTCTTCAACACCTGTGGCGGGTCGCGTTGCGGGCCGCGGTGGGTTCGACTCCCATCCACTCCCGCCTGAATCTGGACGATGGACGATGGATCCTGCTATCGTCCATCGTCCGTCATCCATTGTCTGTTCACTAAAAGGTATTGCAATGTCCATTCCTGAAACCGAAGTTCTCACAAACCTCGTGGCGCGTGTTTTCCGCATTGACGACATCACCAGCGAGGACCCCCGCAAGGGATTTTTCCTGCGCTATCGCGGGCAATTGCTGGATGAAGATCCCGAATCCCTCTACGACCGTCTGGCTGATTCGCTTGCCCCGCATGGGATCATCCCCCTGTTCCGAGTGGAGGAACAACGGCAGGTCATTTACCTTGCGCCAAAGCCGCCGGAGCCGAAGAAAGATAACGTCGCCACGAACATCATCCTTTTTGTGTTGACCGTATTTAGCGTGATGCTGGCGGGCGCGCAACCCGAGGGCAACTTCCCCAGCGATTTTGCCGGGCAATTGCTCGCGATGGCAAAAAGTATTTTTACCGGCTGGCCTTTCGCCTTGAGCCTGCTCGGCATTTTGCTGACGCATGAACTCGGCCATTATTTCATGAGCCGCCGTCACAAAACGCCCGCCACCCTGCCTTACTTCATTCCCCTCCCATTCAGCCTGCTGGGGACAATGGGTGCGGCCATCATCATGCGCGGCACGCCAAAGAACAAGCGCGTGTTGTTCGATATCGGCGTGGCCGGCCCCATTGCGGGACTCGTCGTGGCAATTCCCGTTCTGTTGTATGGCCTTTCCCTTTCCAACCTTGGCACGATTGACCCAAGCCCGAACGGGTTCATCGAAGGCAACTCCCTCATTTATCTGTTTGCAAAATTTATCACCTTTGGCCGCCTGCTTCCCTCCCCGGCCGAGCCGCAGGGAATTTTGTACTGGCTTCGATATTTTTTCACAGGCCACCCCGTTCCCTTTGGCGGAACAGACGTGTTCATTCATCCCGTCGCATTTGCGGGCTGGGCGGGATTGCTCGTCACCGCATTGAATCTCATCCCGGCCGGCACGCTCGATGGCGGTCACGTCATCTACGGCCTGTTTGGCGAAAAGGCAAGAAAGGCATTTCCTTTCATCGTCGCCGTCCTTGTCCTTCTCGGCGTTTTCTGGAGCGGATGGTGGATTTGGGCGATGCTGTTATTCTGGCTGGGACGAGTCAATGCCGAGCCGCTGGACCAGATCACCACGCTCGACCCGCCCCGACGCCTGCTCGGCCTCGCGATAATCATCGTCTTCCTTTTGGTTTTCATGCCCGTCCCATTCACAACGCTGGCACAGTAGAACATCAATGAAAAAAATCATCCTGCCATTTCTGGTCCTTGCGCTTGTTTTAACTTCATGCGGCGCGGAGGCCACAGCCACTGCGGAACCCTCCGTCACGCAGGCCGGTACGAAAACGCCGAGGCCTGAATCAACCGTCGAAGCAGCGAGCAGGCTCGGGGTCAGTGAAGAAGCGCTGAACGGGTTGGAGATCATGGTTTGGAATCCCTGGTACGGGGTCGAGTCGAGTTTGTTCGATTCATTCGTCAAAGACTTTAATGAAACCAATCCATGGGGCATCAAGGTCGGTACGCAAAGCCAGGTCAATTTTACGAACTTGTATGAAAATGTGACCGCGTCCCTGCCTGCGTCGGATCGGCCCAACCTGGTGATCGCCCTGCCCGAGCACGCGCTGGAGTGGGACGCCGGGGGCATGGTGACCGATTTGATCCCGTACGAGTACGATCCGTTGTATGGAATCGATTCGAGCGACATCCCGGTGGTGTTTTGGAATCAGGATCATTACGGCGGAAAGCGCGTGGGAGTGCCGGCGCAACGCACGGCGCGTTTTTTGCTTTGGAACGAAACGTGGGCCAAAAAACTGGGCTTCTCCTCCCCGCCCGATGCGCCCGATGATTTTCGCCAGCAGGCGTGCCGCGCGCAACAATCCATGTCGAAGGACGATTCGCCGCAGAACGATTTCAAGGGCGGCTGGTACGCGGACACAGACGCGATGACCGCGTATGCGTGGCTGTTGGCATTCGAAGGCGGCGTGTTGGAGGGAAGCGATTACCGCTTCCTCACGCCGCACAACATCGAAGCCTTTAAATTTTTGCGCGAACTTTCCGAATCCACCTGCGCCTGGCAAACCGCAGACAGCGATCCGATCACGGCATTTGCAAACCGCGAGGCGCTGTTCATCACCGCCGGTCTCCAGGACCTGCCCGAAGTTGCGCGCACATTTGCCGCCGCAGGCAGCACCGACGTGTGGAAGGTGGTTTCCTTCCCCGGCGAAAACGATGATGCCCTCGTTGTGTATGGCTCCTCCTACGTCATTTTGAATTCGACAAAAGAAAAACAACTTGCGTCATGGTTGTTCGTGCGCTGGCTGCTGGATGGGAAGCAGGATGCCCGCTGGGTGGAGACGACTCATCTCTTTCCGCTTCGCACCTCGACCCTTGACCTGCTCGGCGATTACAGAAAGACTCACCCCCAATGGGAGCAGGCGGTGAATCTCCTGCCGCTGGGCGAGATTCAACCGCAATTGGCTTCCTGGCGGATGGTGAAGGTGATGTTCGGCGATGGGTTCGCCCACATGTACCGCCTCAACGTCCCCAGCGGACAGGTGGCCGCCGTCCTCGCGCAAATGGAATCCCTTTCACGGGAGTTGAGCAAATAATTTGTGTTCCCATGGGTAGCATGGTCGCAATCGGTGCGCTCCTGCTTGCAGTTTATTTGGTGTTGTGTTTTCTCAGGCCGGCCAGCCTGAAGGAAACCGTTCTATTTTTTTACGGGGTGTCCACCGCCTTCATTGTGTTGTGGGGGTATGTGCTTTCTTCGCTGAATCAACTCAACAGCCTGACCGCCTGGGGGAGCATCAGCGTAGTGACGGCGGCGCTCATGGCAATTCTTTTTGTTGCGACAAAACAAAAATTTTTCCTGCCGCGCGAGCAACTGCAAAAAACAATCGCGGCATTGACCGCATGGTACAAAAATGAAACAAGCGCTTTCGATAAAGCGCTTCTGCTCCCAATGGCATTTGCCGCTTTGTTCGCGGCGGCCTTCAATCTGGTCATCATCCGATTCATCGCCCCGCATAACTGGGACAGCATGGCTTATCATCTGGCGCGGGTCGGCTATTATCTTCAACATGGAAACCTTTCGTACTTCACCGCAAATTATTGGGCGCAGGTGGTGCATCCCAAAAACTCCACGCTTTTGTTGATCTACTCCCTGCTCGCCTCCGGTGGAAATGAAAAATTGACTTCGCTTGTGCAGTACCTTTCTTATTGGATTTTCGTAACAAGCATCTATGGAATCTCACGCAAAGCGGGTCTGGACATAACCCGGGCCTGCTTCAGCGCTTTGGCAGGGTCGCTGCTGACGGAGGGGATTCTCCAGGCCACCACCACGCAAAACGACATGATCATCGCCGCTTATTTTGGC
>JBBIUO010000171.1:0-8824 GCA_037440205.1 Chloroflexota bacterium | reverse complement strand
GCGGCCCTGGAGGCGCCGGGCAGGATTGCGAACGGCAAAGTAAAACGGAATGAGGCTGAGCAGTAAAATGACCAGCGCCCACCAGTTGATCGAAATCCGGTAGGCCGCATATCCCGCCAGCACAAGGCAAAACAACGCGCTGATCTCCAGCATCCCTGTCCCGGGGGAAGTGAAGGCAAGGAACGACAGGAAAATGCCCACATGAAGAATCAGATATGCAACGGTTGGATCAAAAAGAAAGTCCATTGTTCCTCCATTTGATTATACAACAAGAACCCTGAGTTTCAATCCGGTATACGCGGCGCGAAACATCCAGGTTGCGTTAAACTTTACGGCAAGCAGTTGTATAATAAACCAATCACAAAAACCGCATCCCAGGAGCCTGAGTGAAATTTCAAAAAATTTGCGTCATTGGGCTTGGCTACATCGGCCTCCCCACAGCAACCACCTTCGCCGCGCATGGAATTGACGTACTCGGTGTGGATGTCAACCCATCCATCATCGAAACCTTGAGCAAAGGCGAAGTCCACATTCACGAGCCGGGATTGCGCAACGGCGTCATCGAAGCGATTCGTTCCGGCAAGTTCAAAGCGGCGGCCAAACCCGAAGAGGCGGATACATTCATCATCGCCGTCCCAACCCCCTTCCAGGATCATCAATTCGGCAATTACAACGGAACCGCGTATAAACTGGCGGATATGAGCGCCGTCATCTCCGCCGCTGAATCCATTGTGCCGTTTTTGAGGAAGGGGAATCTCGTGGTGCTCGAATCGACCTCCCCTCCGCGCACCACAGTGGATTTGATCGCCCCCATCCTCGCTCGTTCGGGACTGGAGGCTGGGCGCGACTTCCATTTGGCATATTCTCCCGAACGGGTTTTACCAGGACAGATCCTGCGCGAACTCATCGAGAACGCGCGCGTCATCGGCGGCATTACACCCGAATCTGCGGAGGCGGGATGCGATCTGTATTCGATCTTCGTCAAAGGGAAGATCGTCAAAACCGACGCCACCACCGCGGAAATGGTCAAGTTGATGGAAAACACCTACCGCGACGTGAACATTGCCATCGCCAACGAGTTTTCGCGTCTCGCCGATAAATTCGGCGTGGATGTGTGGGAGGCCATTTCACTTGCCAACCTGCATCCGCGCGTGAAAATTCTCGACCCCGGCCCCGGCGTCGGCGGACATTGCATCAGCGTGGACCCATGGTTCCTCGTCGAAGCCGCGCCAGACCTGACCCCGCTCATCTATCACTCCCGGCAGGTCAACGACTCACAGCCGCATTTCGTGGTGGAGATTGTCAAACGCGCGTTGGGCAAACTCAGCGGAAAAAAGATCGCCGCGCTCGGCCTGGCCTACAAACCCGATGTGGACGACCTGCGCGAAAGCCCGGCAAGCGAGGTCGTGCATCTGTTGCAAAACGAAGGCGCGCAGGTCAAGGCTTGGGAGCCGTTCAAGCCCGATGCCAATTTGAATGGCATCCACATGGCATCTTCCCTCGACGATGCGCTGAAGGAAGCAGATTCGATCCTCCTGCTGGTCAAACATACCGAATTCGCAAACTTCGACCCGCAGGAGATCGCAAAGAGAACGAGCGCGAAGATCGTTGTGGATACTGTCAGCGGCTGGAATAGCGAAGCCTGGAAGAATCATGGCTTCAAATTCTTCCGCATCGGCGACAGTAAATCGAAAGCATAGCGCGGTTTGTACCGCAAAATTCATTTTGCGCCCGCGCAGGGCAAGATAAATCTCCCTGGCGCTGCCCGCCACATCGTCCCCGAAGCGGAGCGAGTGGGAGGGCAGTGTGCGGTACTGAAACAAAATCTCGCGGCTGGCGTAGTTTTCACAGAGTAATACTACAAACTTGTATTGAGGTCATCGAAACATTGAAAATTCTCTCCGTTTTTGGAACCCGCCCCGAGGCCGTGAAAATGGCCCCGGTTGTAAAATTATTGGAAAACACGGCTGGCATCGAATCGCAAGTCTGTGTCACCGCCCAGCACAGGCAGATGCTCGACCAGGTGCTGAACCTGTTCGAGATCAACCCGCATTACGATCTCGACCTGATGCGCGACAATCAATCCCTTGCGGAGTTGAGTGCGAACATTTTCACCTACCTCGATCCTGTTTTGGATGACTTCAAACCGGATTGGGTGCTCGCCCAGGGCGACACCACCACAGTCGCCATCACCTCCCTGCTTTCCTATTTCCGCCGAATCAAATTTGGGCATGTAGAAGCTGGCCTGCGTACCCACGATAAATGGCAACCCTTCCCCGAAGAGGTCAACCGCCGCATTGCCGGCGTCACCGCCGACATGCACTTCGCCCCCACCAACTGGTCGAGGGATAACCTGTTGCGGGAGGGCGTTGACGAGAGCGCCATCAAAGTCACCGGCAACACGGTCATTGACGCATTGCAATATGTTTCCAAACAACCCGAGCCGGAAGAGGTCGCCCAACTCGCCGACAGGCTCGATTTGAACGGAAAAAAATCGAACCGGCTGATCCTTGTCACGGCGCATCGGCGCGAAAATTTTGGAAACCCCATGGAAGGAATCTGTCTCGCCCTCAAACAACTGGCGGAAATGGGCGGGGTGGAAATTGTGTATCCCGTGCACCTGAACCCGAACGTGCAGGAACCCGTGAACAGACTGCTAAACGGTGTGGATCATGTCACCCTGCTCCCGCCTCTGGACTACCTGCCGCTTGTTCATTTGATGAAACGGGCCACTCTCATCCTGACAGATTCGGGCGGAATCCAGGAGGAAGCGCCGGCGTTCGGCGTCCCAACCCTCGTTTTGCGGGAAGTCACCGAGCGCCCGGAGGGAGTCGAAGCGGGGACGCTCAAACTCGTCGGAACAGAGACCAGTTTCATCGTTCAGGAAGCGAAGCGGCTGTTGGACGATCCATCTGCTTATGCAAAAATGGCGAAGGCCGCCAATCCATACGGCGACGGTCACGCGGCGGAAAAGATCGTGAGCGCCCTGCTCGGCGGTTAAATCCCGGCTGGTTTCGGAAGATAGTGGTTTGTAATGTCCAGCCCAAAAATTCTGAGTATAATGAAGGGGGTGAATCTATGTTGCGCCGGTCCTTTGGTTTAATTCTCGCACTCATCATGCTCGGTTCGGTCTGGTCGCCTGCCCGCGCCCAGAGTCAGGACTCGAAGTATTTCAGCGAGACCGGGCACAACGTCAAAGGGGATTTTTGGAAGTTTTATAACAGCAACCCGAACGCCATATTTTTATACGGCTATCCCATCACGGAAGAGTTTACAGACAAAAACGGCAAACTCGTCCAGTACTTTCAGCGCGCGCGGTTTGAATATGATTCAAACCTGCCCGAAGGTCAGCGCGTGCAGTTGACGCAACTCGGCCGGGAGACGTACGTTTCCACCGGGCCGTTGAACGTCTCGAACACGCTTGCGTGCCGCACCTATGCCGAGACCGGTTATGCCGTGTGTTTTGCCTTTCTTGAGTTCTTCGATTTATACGGCGGGGTATCCCAGTTTGGGTATCCGATCTCGGGTTTCGAATATCACGAGAATAAGATCGTGCAGTATTTCGAGAGAGCGCGTCTTGAGTGGCAGCCCTGGAAGATGGAAGGCCAGCGCGTGGTGGTCTCGGACCTGGGGCGGATGTATTTCGACAACCTCGGCGAAGACCCCGGATTGCTTTCACCGGTCAAGCCGATCAACAACATCGGCGCCGATATCATCAGTTTGCAGGTGCGCGCCTTCGTGTGGAAGGCCGTGACCCTCGCCAGCGATTCGCAATTGATCTTCGTCATCGTGCAGGACCAAAACCTGCAACCGGTCGCAAACTCGAATTGCGCCACCGTCGTTCATTGGCCGGACGGGCATACAGATTCTGTGGCATTGACAACGAATACCAACGGCGTGGGAATCGTGCCGCTTTCGTTCATCAGCCAGCCCTATGGAAGTTTGATCTACACCGATGTGGCTTGCACGTTTAGTAATCTCAGCGGGAACACGACCACCTCGTTCAGGATTTGGTATTAGCCCTTGTCAGATTCAAACAAAGACCCTCCGATATTGGAGGGTCTTGTTTTTTCATCTGGCGATTTGTACCGCAAAGTGAACTTTGCGGTACGGGCTTTCACTGCTCGCCCTTGAAATATTCGACGGTGGATTGCCCCTCCTGATTAATGCCTTCCCGTGAGATGACCTTCTGGAAGGTCATCAAAATGATTTTGATATCCAGCCAGAATGACCAGTTATCCACATACCACACATCCATGCGGAAACGGCTGGGCCAGTCCACTGCGTTTCGCCCGTTGACCTGCGCCCAACCGGTCAGGCCGGGGACTACGTCGTGCCGGCGCATTTGCTCGGGCGAGTAAAGCGGAAGATATTCCATTAACAGAGGGCGCGGGCCGACGAAACTCATCTCGCCGCGAAGGATGTTGAAGAGTTCGGGCCATTCGTCCAGCGAGAGGGAGCGGAGAATCCTGCCAAAGGGAGTCAACCGCTCGGCGTCCGGGAGCAGGCTTCCGTCACGTGCGAAGCGGTTTGTCATCGAACGGAATTTGTAAATGAAGAAGGGATGTCCCTTGTAGCCGGGTCGTTCCTGCTTGAATAGAATCGGCGATCCGATAAAGATGCAGACGAGGAGCGCTGTGAGAATCAAAATGGGCGAAAGGATGACGAGCGCAATGATGGCAAAGGTCAAATCGAAGATGCGTTTACTCAATGGCATGTTTGTATTATAACTCGCCGGAGTTTATGGTATATTTTGCGCAGGAGTACAGCCATGAACGAGCGAATCCTGATTATCGAAGACGACCAGGCGATCCTCAAGTTACTGCAACGCGGACTCGCCTATGAAGGGTACACTGTAGATACCGCTACCGATGGGCGCATGGGATTGATCGCCGCGCGCGATCATACGCCCGACCTTGTCATCCTGGATTGGATGTTGCCCGGCATGGACGGGCTGGAAGTTTGCAACCGCTTGCGGACGGGCGGCTCGATTCCCATCCTGATGTTGACCGCGAAGGATACGATCCAGGATCGTATTCAGGGATTGGACGCGGGCGCAGACGATTACATGGTGAAACCGTTCAATCTGGATGAACTGCTGGCGCGCGTGCGCGCTTTGTTGCGCCGCACGCAACCGGAGCGAATCCCTGTTTTGAAATTTGCCGACCTTTCATTGGATACCGGGTCACGCCAGGCGGCGCGCGGAAACCGCGTAGTGGCGTTGACCGCAAAGGAATATGAATTGCTCGAGTTGTTCCTGCGCCACCCCAAGCAGGTGCTGACGCGCGAAGTCATCTTTGACCGTGTGTGGGGATATGATTTCGGCGGCGAGAGCAACGTGCTCGAAGTGTACATCCGTTATCTGCGCCAAAAACTGGAAGGCGAAGGCGAGCCGCGTCTCATCCATACCGTGCGTGGCGTGGGATATGTGATGAGGGAAAACCCGTAGAAAAAGGATGAAGGATGAACGATGAAGGATGAAATGAAAATCCCAAATCGTAAATCTTCAATCGCAAATCGTAAATCGAATGTCATTGCGTCTGCGCCTGACCCTGTTGTATTCGACCTTCATGAGCGGAATCCTGCTCATCTTTGGCGCGGCAGTTTATATCCTCGTCAACGTCATCCTGCTCAATCAGGTGGATACGATGCTGGCAGGCGTTGTGCGCGACATCACGCAGGTGACCAAGGTGAATGAGATGGGGGAACTCAACCTGATCAGCCTGCCTCCATTGGATATGACCTCGAACGCCTACGTGCAAGTGTGGGGACCCGATAACAAAATCATTGCGACTTCCCCCAGCATCGGCACATTGACCAAACCTCTCGATCCAATCGGACTGGATGCTGGTCTTGTCATCTATAAAGATTCCTACCTGAATGGAGCGCATTTGCGCGTGTTGAGTGTCCCGCTGAAAGTGGGAGACCGATTCATCGGCACGTTGCAGGTCGGTGCGAGCCTGAACGTTGTGGATGCCACGCAAAGCAACCTGCTCTCGGTGATGGCGGCCATTTCGGTGGTGGCGGTTTTACTGGCGGGATTCGGTTCATGGGTTGTGCTGGGACGCGCGCTTTCGCCTCTCGAATCCATCACCGAGACTGTGGATCAGATCAACCGCGCGGACGATCTTTCGCGGCGCATCCCTTCGCAGGAACGCTCCGACGACGAAATCGGCGAGTTGATCATTTCCTTCAACCAGACGCTCGAACGCTTGGAATCGCTTTTCACGTCACAGCAACGATTCCTCGCGGATGTCAGTCACGAACTGCGCACGCCGCTTACCGTCATCAAAGGCAATGTGGATTTGATGCGCCACTTCAAACAGGTGGACGAGGAATCGCTCAACAGCATTGATCAGGAGGCGGGCAGGCTTTCGCGGCTTGTGGGCGGTCTGCTCATGCTGGCGCAGGCGGAATCGGGCAAACTGGCGCTTTCCCTGAAAGCCGTCGAACTCGATCTGTTGCTGACCGAGGTCTTCACCGAAATGTGCGTGCTGGCGGGAAACAAGGTGCATGTTCATCTCAACGAAATCGATCAGGTGGTGGTCAATGGAGATCGCGACCGCCTGAAACAGGTGTTGTTGAATCTGGTTGCGAACGCCATTCAATACACGCCGCAGGGCGGGGATGTCTTTTTGAGCATGAAGAAAATCGGCGACCAGGCGCGCATCATCATACGGGACACAGGGCCGGGCATCCCGGCAGAGGACCTGCCCCATATCTTTGATCGTTTCTACCGCGCCGAGAAGTCGCGCACGCGCTCCTCCTCCAGCGGGTTCGGGCTGGGACTCTCCATCGCACAGTGGATCGTGGAGAATCACGGCGGGCAGATCAAGGTTGAATCGAAAGAGGGAAAGGGAACGACGTTCGTGATCTGGCTGGGGGTAGCCAAGTAGTTGGGTGGTTTAGGTCGTTGGGTAGTTGGGTGGTTTTATGTCCGTCATCGCGGCAAGTTTTATCTCCCTCTGTTTCAATTTTATGACTTCTTGATCTTTTTCCCAATCTCGTCTAAAACGCCAAAAACGTTGATCGGTTCGCCCGGTATGACTTCATCCTCGCCGATATGGACATGATGAGGAAAGTTCCTCAATTTTGGAAAATGCGGAGTGTTATCCCACCTGCGAATGAGGATGTCATTCCTATCCGACCAATGATGACTGTACGTCACAAGTTCGATTTCTTCCTCCGCGTTTTGTTCTACAAATTCCGAGAATTCCAATTGACTGTCGTCTGAAAAGGTGGCATGGGCGCGTAGATGTCCGTTTTTTGACCTGTTTACCTGTTTGAGAATCCTGAAACCAGAAACAAAGGGAGTTACAAAGAAACGGTCTTTGATTGCTTCGAAATATTCGGCGATCTTCATTTTTGAGTCTCGCCCTTCAATAAATCAAGCCGTTTCCGTAAATTTTCAGCCATCTGGGCCAGCGACGCCCATTCCACGTAATCCATGCGGTCATCAGTCTGGCCTGCCTGCCATTGCCGAAAAAAATATCAAAGTAATCGCCAACGCCGGAGGAGTGGCAGTAAGGTCTATTTCCAACTGGCTGATTTCAAGCCCCATCAGTTTATGCAGGTTACGTGCAAGCGATTCGCTAACTTGTCCGCTCTTCGCCAGTTCCACCAGCTTGTTCAGGTCTCGTTCAATTTGAATTTGCGAGTAAATTGTCATGGGACACCTTTGCTCCATTATACCGCCGTGCCTTCGACGACTCGGCTATGGCAATCCTAATCGTTGGTGCGCCTGACGGCAGAGGCTTGCCCCGTATTTTTTATACCATTCATTGACCGCATTGCTGGATTGAAGTCCACTGCGAGCGTCTTCGTAGATGGGGACGCCATATTGAATGTATCGTTTCGTTTGAGCAGACCATGTCCATTCGGCGCGGTTGATGACGCCGATTCCGCCGTTGTAACCGGCAAGCGCAAGGCGGGTATCTCCATTTGCGGTGGTGAGTGAGCGGACAAGGTAGGCGAGTCCGCGCGCGGCGTTGGTATCGGGATTGAATGGATTATCTGTCGCAGTAAAATGAAACGGCATCACCTGAAAGAGTCCCATGGCCCCGGCGCTGGATTTGGCGCGGGGATCTCCACAGGATTCGATCTGCATGATGGTGGCAACCAGATTCGGGTCAAGGTGCGAAGCGGCCGCCCATCGAGCGATATCCCCGGCCCAATATTGAATCTCCGCTGTGAAGATGGGAGAAATGCCACTTGAGGCAGCAGGCGGCAAATCATCCACAATAGGATTCGCCTTCATCGCAAGTGTGGCGAGCAATGCGCTGACGAAAATGACGGAAAGCGGGATGAGCGTAAAATCAGACAAACAGCCGCTCCCATGTTCCTGCGGGGATACGGCTGTTTGCCGGTCGTTTTGTGTTGTGCGAGCGCGGGGCATAAATCAATTCTCTTTTCTGGGTCTCAAGGACCCGTGCTCGAAAAGGTGTGTATTCGGTTGTGTCATTTGGGCGGAAGGGTCGCCACATACTCCATTGCAATTGAAATCCATTTTTCAAGTTGCGGTTTTGTTTTACAGCCTTCCTGCGAAACCATCAGCCACCCTGTCATGGGCTTGCCGGTGATGTCGAAAGGTTTGGCGCCCTTCATTTTCAACGCGGCGGCGTGACGTTCCTTCCCGGTGCGGACGATCAAATATTCCTTGTACACGCCAACCGTCATGTTGCCATCCACCAGAAAGCCGATTCCGCCGAACATCTTTTTCTCCTGCGCAAAACGCGGGAGGGCTTTTCGGAGGCGCTCTGCCAGGTCTTCGTTGTATGCCATGACTTATTTATGCGTCGTAATGGCGGGTGGAGTTTTCCGAATT
>JBBIUO010000170.1:6601-8895 GCA_037440205.1 Chloroflexota bacterium | reverse complement strand
AAAAGCATTGACCTCCGCCTTCGCATTTTCTCCCAACCCTGAGATCAGCATCGAAGCCAACCCCGGCACGATCTCCCCCGCAAAATTGGACGGCATCCGCAAGGCAGGAATCAACCGAATCAGTTTCGGCGTGCAATCAGCCAACACCGAAGAATTGCGGATGTCGAACGCGAGCATGATTTCTTCGACGTGATCGAAGCCGTGTCCACTGCGAGAAAAGCAGGCTTCGACAATCTCAATCTCGATCTGATTTACGGCCTGCCCGAACAGTCTCTCTCCACCTGGCAGACCACCCTCAAACGAGTCGTTGACCTCCACCTGGAACACATCTCTGCCTACGCATTGACTCTCGAACATGGCACGCCGTTTGGACGATGGTCATCCAAAGGCCTGCTCTCGATTCCCGACCCAGATTTGGCCGCTGAAATGTACGAATGGACGATGGATTATCTTCAACAGTCTGGCTACGCGCAGTACGAAATCTCGAATTGGGCGAAGAACAAGGATGAAGGCGGAAGGATGAAGGATGAAGAAACAATTCATCCTTCACGCGAAGCGTTCATCCCTTATCCTTTTTTTGCCTGCCGTCACAACCTGCAATACTGGCGTTCGCTCCCCTACCTCGGTCTCGGCGCCGGCGCGCATGGATACGCACATGGCTATCGTTACTCGAATGTTCTGCGAATCAAAACCTACATTGAACGACTATCAAGTTACGAGTTACGGGATACGGGTTACGAGTTTCCCTTCACACCGGCCACTGTCAACAAACATAAACAATCCCTGAAAGACGATATCTCCGATTACATGATCAACAACCTCAGGCTGGTCCATGCCGGGGTCGCAGAATCAGATTTCAGATTAAGATTCGGAAGCGGGCTTTTGGATGTCCATCCCAGTGAAATTGATGAACTGATCCGCGCTGGGTTGCTTGAAGTCAAAACCTCCGAGGTTTACAGGCTTACCAAACGCGGACGGTTATTGGGGAATCAGGTTTTTATGAAATTCGTATAAAAACAAAGACCTCCGAGTTCTTGAGTTCGGAGGCCTACTGTTCACTGATTACTGATTACTGATCACTTTTTGGCTTTCTTCACAACTTTCTTCGCTATCTTTTTCGCAACAGGCTTCTTCGCCACGACCTTTTTCACAGGCCGATGTTTCAACGCCGCATGAGCCGCCGCGAGACGCGCAATCGGCACGCGGAACGGAGAGCAGGAAACGTAGTTGTTGCCGATGATGTGACACCACTCGATGGAATCTGGGTCGCCGCCGTGCTCGCCGCAGATGCCAACCTCAAGGCTGGGACGGGTGGCGCGGCCTTCGGTGATGGCCCATTGCATGAGTTTGCCCACGCCGCCGCGGTCAATGGTTTGGAAGGGATTCTTTTCGAGGATTTCTTTTTCCTGATAGGTGATGAGGAAGTTGCGCTCGGCGTCGTCGCGTGAATAACCGTAGGTCATTTGCGTGAGGTCGTTCGTGCCAAAGGAGAAAAATTCAGCTTTGGCGGCCACTTCGGCGGCGGTCACAGCCGCGCGCGGAATTTCGATCATCGTGCCGAATTTATATTCGAACTTGATCTTCTTCTCCGCCATCACCGCAGAAGCGATCTCTTCCAGTTTGGGTTGAATCCATTCAAGTTCCTTGACCGTGCCTGTGAGCGGAATCATCACTTCGGGTTTGACGACGATGCCGCGCAGGGAGCAATCAGCGGCGGCTTCGAAGATTGCGCGCACCTGCATCGAAACGATCTCAGGCATGACGATGCTCAAACGCACGCCGCGCAAACCCATCATCGGATTCGATTCGTGCATCCCTTTGATGTCTTCGAGCAAACTTTCTTTTTCCTTCAGCCCAGCGGTTTCGCCCTTTACCCGCATGGTGATGACTTCTTCGAGCAATTTCTCTTCGTCGGGCATGAACTCATGCAGAGGCGGGTCAATGAGGCGGATGATGACCGGGTAGCCATCCATCGCTTCAAAGAGACCATCGAAATCCTTGCGTTGATACGGGAGGAGTTTGTTGAGCGCCTCGGTGCGTCCCTCGCTTGTCTCGGAGAGGATCATCTGCTGGACGATTGGCAAACGCTCCGGCTCGAAGAACATGTGCTCGGTGCGGCACAGACCAATGCCAACTGCGCCATAAGAACGAGCGCGTCGCGCATCCTTTGGGTAATCGGCATTCGCCCAAACCTGCAAGCCGCGAGTGGGCCAGCCCTTCGGCGCGGAGCGGACATCCTTGCGCGCGCAGATTTCATCCGCCCATTTGAGCAAGGTCATCAATTCCTTTTGCTA
>JBBIUO010000170.1:0-6566 GCA_037440205.1 Chloroflexota bacterium | reverse complement strand
AAGGCGTGGTCATGGGAATCTTGCCGACGAAGACCTGCCCGGTCGTGCCGTCCACAGAAACCCATTCGCCTTCCTTCACGACCGTCTCGCCGACGTTCATGACGCGCTTTTCAAGATCAATCTTGATCGCCGATGCGCCGACGATGCAGGGGATTCCAAATTGACGGGCAACCACCGCCGCATGAGAAGTTGCGCCGCCTTCGCTGGTCAACACACCCTTGGAGGCGATCATGCCATGCACGTCATCGGGCTTGGTGAACGGACGCACCATGATGGTGTCCTGCTTGCTTTCTTTCGCCATCTTCTCGGCGGTGTCGGCGTCAAAGTAAACCTGTCCAACTGCCGCGCCGGGGGAAGCGTTCACACCTTTGGCGATCATCGCACCGGATTTCTCCGCGGCCTTCTTGGCCTCTTCATCAAATTGCGGATGCAGGAGTGTATCCACATTATCAGGCGTGATGCGTTCCACCGCCTCTTCCTTCGTAATCAGCCCTTCGTTCGCCAAATCCACAACGATCTTTACCGCGGCCTTCGCAGTGCGCTTGCCGTTGCGGGTTTGCAACATCCACAATTTGCCGCGCTCGATGGTGAACTCAACGTCCTGAATATCCTTGTAGTGCTTTTCGAGCCGTCCGGTGATCTTCATGAACTCATCGTAGGCTTTCGGCATTCGTCCTTTCAACGCTTCGATGGGGCTGGTGTTGCGAATGCCAGCCACCACATCCTCGCCCTGGGCGTTGATCAGGAAATCGCCCATCATCTTTTTATCGCCAGTGGACGGGTTGCGGGTAAATGCCACACCGGTTGCAGAGTCATCGCCCATGTTGCCAAACGCCATCGTCTGGATGTTGACAGCCGTGCCAAGCGTGTGGGAAATGCCCGTGGCGTTGCGATAGTCAATGGCGCGTTTGCCGTTCCACGATTTGAACACCGCTTCGGTTGCCAGTTCCAACTGCTTGTAGGGGTCCTGCGGAAAATCGAATCCCTTTTCTTTTCGGATCACGGCCTTGAACGCTTCGACGATCTGTTTCCAATCGTTCGCGCTCATTTCCGTATCGAGCTTGTATCCTTTCTTATTCTTGTATTCCCCCAACGGATGCTCAAAGGCTTCGTCGGGAATTCCCAGCACCACCGAGCCAAACATTTCCACAAGGCGGCGATACGAGTCATAGACAAAGCGTTCGTTGCCGGTCAACTTCACCATGCCTTCGGCGGTCACATCTGTGAGACCGATGTTCAACACCGTATCCATCATGCCCGGCATGGAAAACTTCGCGCCCGAACGACACGAAACCAGCAATGGATTCTTCGGGTCTCCAAATTTCTTGCCCGTCTTCTTTTCAACTTCCTTCAAGGCTTTCAGTTCCTGCTCCCACATCCCTGCGGGAAATTTCCCCAACTTTTGATAGGCATTACATGCTTCCGTCGTCACGGTAAAGAACGGCGGCACTGGCACGCCAGCGCGGGTCATATCCAACAGGCCGGAACCTTTACCGCCCACAAGGGCCTTCACTGAATCCCAGGATCCGCCTGCGACCTTTTCGACTTCCTTCACCTCATTAAAGAGATAAACCCATTTGGTCATTGTAGCCTCCATTACATTTTATGATTGTGAAATATTTTACCAAAAACAGTCTGGATTCCACATGACAAAAATCACCAGATAACCAGACTTCAATCAATAAAGATATGCGGATCGTTTCCTAACCCGGGCCTGGTCTGATGGAAAATGAACAGAGTCTCCCCGATAGTTTTTCACGCCCAGTATAATGAACCTTGATTCCAGCCACAGAATTCTGTAAACACCCTGCAAAGTGGATTCCGACACAAATCAGGGATAATATGGCAAGGAATAAAAGCATGTCTACAAAAATACTTGTCATAGACGACGATGCCGCAATCACCGAACTGATGAACATGCTGTTGAAGACACACGGCTTTGAAGTGTTTACAACCAACAGCGGCGCAGACGGTGTGAAGCTGGTCGAGGAACAACAGCCGGGCGTGATCCTGCTCGACCTGATGATGCCCGACATGGACGGGTGGCAGGTGTGCAAAGCGATACGAACGTTCAGCAACGCCCCCATCCTCATCCTCTCCGCGATCAATGATCCCGCCATGGTGGCCAGCGTCCTGGATGCCGGCGCAGACGATTTCCTCGTCAAACCCGTGCCAAGCAGTGTGCTGGTCGCTCACATCCGAAAGATGGTCAGGCGCAACGCCACCGGTCAACTCAACGGTTTGAACTTGAACAAGCCCAGCCCCCGCTCCACACAACCACTCGCATCCTGACCCACAACATAAAGCCCTTGGGATTCCAGCCCGTCCTGTGCAGGATGGGCTGGAATTTTTTTGGATCAAGTGCGGTCTTTCAACTTTGCTGCCGCACATTTCCCGGGCAAAACCCTAAAGGTCTTTTCTGCCTGTCAGGAATTTGCGAAAATTGAGGAGACCTTTAGGGTTTCGTGTATGGTAGAGAAACAGTCACTAGACTTTCCGCCGTCTCTTTTGCAAACTCCATCATTGGCATGTGACCGGCGCCCGGCAATTCAAAAAGTCTTGCAGATGGCAGGATCGCCTTGATTTCCTTCGAGCGCTCGATGGGAATCAGCACATCCGCATCGCCGTGAATCAAAACGAAGGGAAAGTCAAAACGATTCGAGGAGAGATAACCAGAGAGGTCTTCCCGTTCGGCCATGGCCTTCAACGCGCCTGTTGTACCGGAAACGCTTTGTCTCATAATCACGCCGCGCACAAAATCCTGCACGCGCGCTGAGGCGGATAATTTCGGGGTCATCCCTTCGGCAAGGACGACTACCCCTTTTTCGGTCACCTCGGTAGCGGTTTTGTAGCGGCCCGCTTTTCGTTCGGGTGTATCCGCCGCGGCCTGTGACGAGACCAATCCCAAACCGCTGACCCGATTCGGATGATTTTTCAAAAACGCCAGCGCCACGTACCCGCCCATGGAGTGACCGGCAATCGCGGTTTTCTCGATTCCCAGGTTATCCAACAATCCGGCAATGTCATTTGCCATGTCCGAAATCGAATAAATAGAGTCAACCGTCGCGGATTGGCCGCATCCGCGCAAGTCTGGCAGGATCAAATCAAAATGATTTTCCAACAGAGGGGCGACTTCGTCCCAGGATGTGTGATCCAGCGGGAAGCCGTGGACAAGCACAAGCGGAGTTCCGCGCCCGCGGCGGTCATAGGCCAGGTTGATTCCGTTGACAGGGATCGTTTTCATTTTTCCACTCGCCTCACTTCGGGGACTGTGTGACAGGCAGCGCCAGGGGTATTCATGTTGCCTTGCCGCGCAAGATAATGGTCTTTTACAAATTATTGCCGTAATGTCCGCGTAGGGCGCGTTCTCTTACGCGCCTGTTGGCGTTAGAGAACGCCAACTACGCGCTGCGGTCACTTCCACTGCACTACAACCTTTAACTTGCTCCCCAATTTCGATTTGTAAAAAACATGACCGTTATCGCGCCCGAATTCAAAGATGCGGCGCGTGATATCCACATCTGCTTTGCAGTATTCGGCGACCTTGTCCAACTCGCCAGCGCGAAACCAATGCACGGATTGTATGCCGTCGGCGGTTTTGGCCGCATCGAGCGTGGCGGACGCAACGTTATCGAGACTCACCCGAAAGCCGAGAATCCTGTGCAGGTCGTGGAGCAGGTCAAGGGTCGGGATGGAGGCGAAGCGGAAGTCAGGCGCGTACGGCTGAAGCACAAGGTAGTCGAATCCCTTTAAATTGAATCCAACCACCTTCGTCGCGGATTTCAATTCGTCGAGCAGGGCGGGGACATCCTTTTCCCAGTACACCGTGAAATCGTTTTTCGCCGTCGAATACGTGACGCCGCAGGCGACTTTTAATTTCGCGATGTTCTCGCGTCCGCCCACTTCATCGAAGAGGTATTGGGTTTCGAGATCAAAGAAGATGTAGTTCATGGGAGGCTCCAGGTTGAAGGTTACAGGTTGAAGGTTGCGGGTTATAGCATTACTCCGTGAAAACTACGCCAATCGCGAAGATTTTGCCGCACCCCGTACCGCAAGGTTCACCTTGCGCGGGCGCAAACTGAAGTTCACCTTGCGCGGGCGCAAACTGAAGTTTGCGGTACGAACCGCGCTATGAGTTGCACGGCTCGTTGGGATTCTCTTTGAGCCAGTCGCGGGCGAAGGCGAGGGCTTGTTCGCGGGTTTCGATTTTTCCTGCGGCTTGATTTTCGCGGATTACCTCCAGCAATTGACCGATGAGTGGGCCCGGAGCCATGCCGAGTTCGTCCATCAAACCCTGGCCGCCAAGCAGGCGCGGCGGGGCAACAACTTCATGCGGACGTTCCCAATAATTTTCGAGCAGGAGGCGCGCCACATCGAGATAGGCTGTCCACGTTTCAAGCGTGAGTGTGTTGGCGCGTGTGGCTCGCAAATCGGCGAGAGCGAGCAAAACAAGATCAATGCCTGCTTCGCCCGTATCGCGAAAGAAACGATAAATGGCTTTGCGCGAAGGATTTTTTTTCTCGCCTTCGAGCCGGCTGGCGAAAGAATGAATCCGCATGTGATGTTTGATGACGACCTGCAGGCGGTTGATCTCGTCGTTGCTCAGGTTGAAGGCGCGCGCCCGCTCTGCGGCAGCCTCCGCGCCTTTGACCTCGTGATCGAAGAATCGAATGCGTCCGTTTTCATCCACCATGCTGGTCCCGGGTTTGCTCACATCATGATAGAGCGCGGCGAAAAACAAAAGCGAACGCATCGAGCGATCCACATTGAGAGGCTGGGCAAAGTGATTTGCTATTTGTTCGCGGTAACGTCCCAACCGAAGGGTGAGCAGGCCGGTGAACATGTCGTTCGTCTGTTCGGCATCGTAGCCGACGCGCAACGCGGAGATGACTCCGTCGAGCGAATCAAGTACGGCAAGCGTGTGAGTCCACACGTCGTACACGTGCGGCTCGGATTGCTGAACGCCTTTCATGGCGGTCAACTCGGGCATGAGGTGTGGAAGCACGCCAAGCATTTCCAGCGCGCGCATCGCCGCATCGGGCTTGGGGCCTTGCAGGATTTTGAAGACTTCGTCGCGCAATCGTTCAACAGAGACACGACCCAATTGATCCGCGGCCTGCTTCATCCACTCGCGCGTTTCTTTTTCGATGCGAAATCCAAACAACGCGGCCTGACGAACTCCGCGCAGGATGCGCACGGGATCATCCATCATCGCATTCGGCGAGCAGGCGCGGATGAGTTTTGCGCGCAAATCATTTCCGCCATCGAGCGGGTCAATGATGGCGCCATCACGCAGGTTGTAGGCCATGGCGTTCATGGTGAAATCGCGCGCGCGTAAATCTTCTTCGAGGCTTTGACCCAAAACAGAATTTGGATTTCCGCTTCGATAGGTTGAGAAATCGAGAAAGGTGCGTGTGCCATCTGGATTGGAAACGATCACACGACCCGTGTCCCGCTCCTGATCAAGGGGCGTAAAGTCGGCGCCGAGAGAGTTCGCCACTTTCCGGGCGAGGAAAATGCCCTTCGACGGCAGAGCAAAATCCAGGTCGGGTGAGAGGCGGGAAAGTAACAGGTCACGCACCGCGCCGCCGACGAGGTAAATCTCCTGATCGGCGGGCAGAGTCGTTAATATCCTTTCCAATAAAGGGGGAAGCGCGAAGGGGGCAGACATAAAAATGATTTCGGGTTTTTCCTTGTGACGGCTGTTTTGCGAGGCGCGCAACGCCTGTTCGGGTGTGCCGCCCTGCGCCACCACCCTTCCGCGCACGCGAGCAACCCAGCGGCCGGCGTATGGCGAGGAAGTCTGTGCGGGGTTTGGAGATTCGTCACTCATTGTTACCTGTAGTAGCGACTTCAGTCGCTTTTGCCTGAACGACTGAAGTCGTTACTACGCTTTCGCAAACGACTGAAGTCGTTACTACGCTTTCGTGAACGACTGAAGTCGTCACTACGCTTTCGCAAACGACTGAAGTCGTCACTACGTTTGAAGTTCAATGGTCGGGCTGGTACTTGCTCAAGTCCACCACGCCGACAAAGGGCAGGTTGCGATAGTATTCGTCGAGGTCGAGGCCGTAGCCGAAAACGAATTTGTTGGGGATGGTGAAGCCGAGATAGTGAATGGGGACGTGCGCTTCGCGGCGTTCGGGTTTGTCGAGCAATGCGCAGACTTTGAGCGATTTGGGCTGGCGCGTGCCGAGCATTTGCAAAACGGAGGAGATGGTGTGGCCGCTATCCACGATGTCTTCGACGAGAAGGACGTTCTTGCCGCGGATGTCGGTTTGCAGGTCGAGGGTGACGCGGGCCGAGCCGCTCGATTCACGCTTCCCCGCTCCGTAGGAGGAGACGGCCATAAAGTCCACCATGTGCGGGGTGGTGATGCAGCGGCTGAGGTCCACGGTGAAGGGGACGCCACCGCGCAGGATGCAGATGAGCAGGAGGTTTTCGTCGGTGTAATCGGCGCTGATCTGCCCGCCGAGTTCTTTGACGCGCTTTTGCAGGGTTTCGGCGTCTATGAGGATTTCGGAGAGGAGGTCGTGGTAGTCTTGCATTTTGTTGGGTGGTTGGGT
>JBBIUO010000169.1:0-8909 GCA_037440205.1 Chloroflexota bacterium | reverse complement strand
AAACGCCCCCTCCTGAATTTCCTGCGGAGAAACGGTCAGCCGCACACGGAAGTTTTCTTTCAATCCGCCGCCGACGAGATAACCAATTTGAGTTCGTTGTTCCATAAATACCTCTTTTCACCACAAAGGGTCACGAAGTGTCACAAAGGATTCTTTACCACGAAGGAGCACAAAGGGTCACAAAGGTTTAAACCTCTGATTTTCCTTTGTGTACCTTAGTGACACTTAGGCATGACAGAAAAATAACTTTTCCGATTCGAGCCGATTTTACGGGCAAAAATGCCCTTAAAACAGAAAAGTTATTTTTCGGCGGAGCCTTAGTGGTTTTCGCTCTTACACCACGATCCGCTTAATCCCATCTTTCAAATGCACCACATTGAAATTGATCAAAAATCCCAAACGAATTCCCGTCAACTTCAAATACGCGATCAACTGCGCATCGAAAATCGGGTGCATCGCATCCACAGACTTGAACTCCACAATTACGCAATTCTCAACGATCATATCGGGCTTCAACCCAGCATCCATTTTCACGCCACGATAGGTAACAGGTAAACCGACCTGCGTCGGCGCGCTCAAACCGCTTTCGGTTAATTCGAACTTCGTACAAGTCTCATAGACCGATTCAAGCAATCCAGGACCAAGAGCAGTGTGAACTTTGAAAGCCGCATCCAATATCGCCTTTCCAACCTTCTCCACATGCGGCGGGACTGGGGCATAAATCTTCTTTTCCATAACTTCCTCCTGATTTCTTTACCACAAAGGCAACAAAGGGTCACAAAGGTTTAAAATCTTTTGTTCTTCCTTTGTGTACCTTCGTGACACTTCGTGGTTGAAAAGCCTTTACGAAATATCGGCGAGTGCGCCTAATACACTCATCAACGTCGGGTAATCATCGCGCAATAAAGTAATCAACTCCTGTACCGCTTTCTCGCGCCAGGCATCGCCGATTTTTCCATGTGCCTTGCTGGCTTGCAACAAGTGCGCGGCAAGGACTTCGCCAATGGGCAAATCTTTCCCATTCAGAATATGACGGAAATACCCAAAGCGACCCGCATCCGTAAACCTTGCCACATCCTTATCATCACAGGCATAGATCACATCCAAACTCAGCGGCGGACGCGGCGGCAAGAGATGATGAATCTTGCCATCCTGTTCGTATCCCACCGCCAGCACGGACATTTCGACTGGCACAATGCGGCGCTCGCGGTTGTCCTTCATCACTTCCTCGCTGACTCCATCCGCCGTCACCAACTGACGCACCAGCCCATCATCGTCAATGTGAATATCGTGGATCAAGCCATAGACCTGATACCCATCCGTCAACGGCGCGCGGACAAGCGCCCCGAACGAAGGCACGCTCAACTGATTCACACGGCAGCCCGCAATGAATCCCGTTGTCCCTGCGCGAAGTAAACGTCCGATCTCGATTTGAGTCATCACACCATCCTTTTAACGCCAAGGCGCAAAGTCGCAAAGTTTTTTCTTCGCACCTTGGCGTCTTTGCGTTAAGATTTTTTGAAAGACGTCCGTCCCGATAATCCTTTGGCGGAACTCTTATTCGAGCCTTCATCCACATCTTCATTATTTCGACGCAATTCCATCGCCAGCATCTGTTCGATCTGTTGCTTTTCTTCATTCTTGACCACGGCTGTTTCATGCGCGCGGTGCAATAAATAGGGGTAGGGCTTGCTTCCCATCATCCTGCATTGTTCGACCAGTACCGCGTGAAGCAGATTCAACTTCCCAGCATCGTCTACCACCCATTTGGGGACTTCGACCCGCACCGGCCAGGGATGTCCTTCTGTGCCGACGTTGAGATAAAAGAAGTGCAATTCGAGCGGACCTTTGTAACTCTTCTCCGAACTCGATTGGATTTTGAAAATCGCCGAGCGGTGACCGGGCGGCAGAAGTGGATTCTCGCGCTCGCCAAACAGCCAGCGGTCGCTCACTCCGCGCAGAGGGTGATGGTCGCGCAAATCGGACAAATTTGAAATTTGTCCTACGATGGCAATTTCAAGCAGACGAATGACCAAATCTGCGGAGGGTTTGTCCACGTAACCGGCGGTGACAACTCCGCGCGTTTGCAGGCGGGAGAGGACGGTCTTGTATTTTTCAACGTAATCCAAATAGGACTGGGTATCTTCGCCTTTTGCTCCCCAGAGTTCAACAGGGCCATCGGTAAAAGTTACGACTGGGCCTTTGATGCCTTTGGATAATTCGTCCAGTTTTGTGCGCTCGGCTACGTCGCGCTTCAAAGCGACCATGCCGTCTGAAAGCGGAACGCCGTTTGGCAGAAGATCATCTCCGTAAAGCAGTTCGGTATCTGTGAATAGTTTCGGCGCTTCGCCTGAATTCAATTTCATGACGATTCCGCCGACATTGACCACGGAAAATTGAATCGCCGCGTGACGGTCGGGGTTGATCTGCGAACCGTCGGCGGCGATTAAAGTTACATCGGAAGCAGAATCAGGCGTCGGGTGGTGCGAAGCGAGATTCTCGTCGAGCGGAACCGCGCATCGGATGTTGGAGTCAATCGCTTTGGCAGAATCCACTTTGGAGCGCAGTCCATCCAAATCGGAATCGAAGGCGGCGAACAAATTCCGCGCGAGAATGCGCCGCTCTTCGAGAGTCTTTTTCCGCTCTCTTGCGCCTGCTCCGATTTCCTTGATGCGGGTGTAGATTTCCTGATAGTTTATTGGCATAGGATTAGAACATTTGTGCAAAATTGTAGCCGCAAATCAACCAAAAAACAAGGGAACTTTTTTGAAGCGCGGGCGTCTGGAAGACACATCATACAAGGAGAACCGAAATGAACAAGAAGATTTTAGTTTTTGCAATCCTGGCCTTTGCACTCGTGTTGAGCGCGTGCGGGCCGGCAACCATCAACCAGGCTGGAAATGTTCGCACTTTAAACGTGAATGGACTCGGGCAGGTGAACCTCACCCCGGATATTGCCTACATTTACATCGGCGTTCATACCGAGGGCGCAACCGCCTCCGATGCCGTTGATTCGAACAAGAACCAGACCACGTCTGTGATTTCCGCCATCAAAAAGGCGGGCGTTGACGAGAAGGATATTCGCACCACCAACTTCAGCATCTGGCCTTCACAGCAATACGGCCCCGACGGCGCTGTCTCCGGCACGATCTACATGGTGGATAACACCGTCTACGTCACCGTGCGCGATCTCAATGGGCTTGGCGATTTGCTCGACTCGGTCATTGGCGCCGGCGCGAACAGCATCAACAGCATTCAGTTCGACGTTGCCGACAAATCCGAAGCCTTGAAGGAAGCCCGTACCAAGGCCGTTGAAGATGCGAAATCGCAGGCGAAGGAACTTGCCGATGCCGCGGGCGTTTCGCTCGGCGAAATCCAGAGCATCAGTTTCTACGAGAACACCGCCTATCCAACAGACATGGGCAAGGGCGGCGGCGGTGGATACGACGCGGCGGCTTCCGTTCCGATACAGCCCGGCCAGTTGACGATTGCTGTCACGGTCAGCGTCGCCTACTCGATCAAGTAACCGCTTCACTCTTAACTGAAACCTGCTCCTGTTTCGAGAGGCAGGTTTTTTGCCCCCACCCTGCCCTCCCCCAACTTGGACGAACGAACTTCCGTCCAAGTTGGGGGAGGTGTCGCGCTAGCGACGGAGGGGGTGGCGTTATAATCTCCCATCATTTTCATTCAAGGAGTCTCTTCATGCTTAAAGTTGGATATATCGGTTTGGGGTTGATGGGAAAATCTATTGCGCGGAATATTCTCAAGGCGGGGTTTCCCGTCGTGGTTCACAATCGTTCTCGCGCCGCAGTGGACGAACTGACAGCCGAAGGCGCAACTGCGGCAAACTCTCCCGCCGAAGTGGCATCACAAGTGGATGTGGTCTTCACCAACCTGCCTGATTCGCCCGATGTGGAAAAAGTAACGCTGGGCGAAAACGGAATCCTCTCCGGCGGCAAAAAGGGACTCATCGTGGTGGACAATTCCACCATCAAGCCAGCGTCCGCGCGGATGATCGCGGAGAAGCTAAAGGAAAAGGGAATGTTCGCGCTTGATGCGCCCGTCTCCGGCGGTGACATCGGCGCGAAGAACGGCACACTCACGATCATGGTCGGCGGCGAGGCGGAGGCATTGGAAAAGGTGATGCCTGTGTTTCAAGCGATGGGCAAGACCATTACCCACGTCGGTGATGCGGGCGCGGGACAGGTGGCGAAGGCGGCGAATCAAATCATGGTGGCGGCGCAAATGGTGGCGATGGGCGAATTGCTGGTCTTCTCGAAGAAGGCGGGAGTCGATCCGCGCAAGGTGGTGGATGCGATCAAAGCCGGCGCGGCACAATGCTGGACACTGGACGTCAAGCCGCCGCGTTTGTTCGACGGCAATCGCAACCCCGGCTTCAAGGCTTACATGCAATTGAAGGATTTGAACATCGTTTTGGATACGGCGAAGGAATACGGCATCCCCGTCTCTTCCACAGAGGAGAACACGAAGTTGTTCCAGCAAATGATCGAGCAGGGCATGGGCGAGTTGGATAATTCCGCTGTGGTGGGTGTGATCGAGAGACTGGCGGGGGTGGATATCCCGTAGGGACAGGGCTTGCCCCTGTCCTGACATTTCAAGGGCGACCGGCGAGGGTCGCCCCTACAAATATGGACATCAACCAGCCCGTTCCCGATTTTGAATTACCCGACCTCGATGGGGATCTTCATCGCCTGAGTCAATATCGCGGGAAGATTGTCATCGTCAATTTTTGGTCGTGCGAGTGCCCGCATTCGGAGCGCACCGATCGCGCGATCCTGTCCATGCTGGTGCAGTGGCGCGGCGATGTGGAGATGCTGTCCATCGCGTCGAATCGAAGCGAGCATGCTGAGGCGTTGAAAACTGCCGCTGACGCCCGGCGCCTGCCAACGGTCCTGCACGATGCGGATTGTTTCGTCGCGGATCTGTTCGAGGCGCAGACCACTCCGCATGTCTTTGTCATCGACCGGGACGGAATCCTCCGCTATCGCGGATCGGTGGATGATGTCACGTTTCGGAATCGGACACCGACCCGCTTCTTTCTGGACCTGGCAATTGAGTCGCTGCTCGAAGGGCATTTGCCGGCGCTGACAGAGACTCCCGCCTACGGTTGCGCCATTGTGCGTGAAATTTGATAGAATCAAAACGTGATCGAATTAAAACAGCGCGTCATGTTTTTGGATAAGATTCACCTCTTCAACGGGTTGAAGGAGGAGCAGCTTTCCGGCATCGGGCAGAAATTGACCGAGCGCGAGGTTTCTGCGGGGAGTGTCATCTTTAAACGCGGCGACAAACCCGACGGTTTTTACATGGTGTACAAGGGCAAGGTAAAAGTGACCCGTCCGCGCGAGGTGGGGGAGGATTTTCTGGCGTGGCTGGCGCCCGGCGATTATTTCGGCGAGGAGGCGCTGTTCGAAAACCGCAACCGCTCCGCCACCATCACGGCCATGGAAGATTGTGTATTGCTCTTCCTTTCGCGCGATGGATTCGAGCAACTGCTCACGCAATACGAAAAACTAAGACCGAATTTCAAAGTGGCGATCAAGAGCCGCAAACTGGCGCGCGCCACGAAGTTCAAGTGGCTGGGCAAGACCGAGGTGATCTATTTCATCGCGCGCCGGCATAAACTTCGCCTGTATCGGGCCTTGGTTGCGCCGGTATCCCTTTTGCTTGTTCCCGCCGCTTTGTTCTTTTTATATGGCATTTCAGGTTCCTACATTCCTTTTGGGTTGGGATGGGTTGTCCTCGTTGCCGCGCTCGGCTGGGGGATTTGGAATGCAATTGACTGGGGCAACGATTATTACATCGTCACCAACCAGCGGGTGATCTGGCTGGAAAAGGTGATCGGTTTGTACGACAGCCGGCAGGAGGCGCCGCTTGGCACCATCCTTTCGGTGGGCGTTGAAACGGATTTGCTTGGGCGCACCTTCGATTTCGGCAATGTGATCGTGCGCACATTCGTCGGCAAACTGGAATTCGATTATGTGGATCACCCTGTTCAGGCGGCGGACATGATCCGCGAATATTGGGAGCGCACAAAGGCCATCACCACGCGCAGTCAAATGGATGTGATGAAGGACACCATCAAGCAGAAACTCGGCCTGCCGGTGGAGAAACGCGCCCAGGTGGAACTTTCTCCGGTTGTGCCGGAGAATCAGGAGAAGGTTGCGAAGACCCCGTACTGGGTGCTGGCGATTTCCGATCTGTTCAAACTCCGGCTGGAGGAGGGAGCCACCGTTATCTACCGCAAGCATTGGATCGTTCTGGTGCAGCAGGCATGGAGGCCGATCCTTTTGTTTTTGGGCGCGCTTGGTTTGCTTATCTTCCGAATCTGGATCATCGCCACAACCGACGCGCTGTTCCTGCGGCCAAACGCCAATGGCGTGTTTCGGCCGGATACCATGACGGTGACCATTCCCGTATTGATGCTGCCGATTTTCTTCTGGTTGTGGTACGAATACACCGACTGGAAGAACGATGTCTTCAAAGTGACTCCCGACGAGATCATAGATATTGACCGCAAACCCTTTGGCAAGGAAGAACGCCGCGCTGCGCAGGTCGAAAACATCTTAAGCACCTCCTACAAGCGGGATGGGCTGATCCCCATTATTTTCAACTACGGAACGGTGAATATTTCGGTGGGCGGCAACCAGCTGGCTTTTGAAGATGTCATGGATCCTGCCAGTGTGCAGGCGGATATCAACCGCAGACGCTCGGCGCGCATTGCCAAAAAGAACGAGGATGCCGGCAAAGAAGACCGCGAACGCTTCGCCACCTGGCTGGCGGCGTATCATCAAAATGTCGGCGAATTCACCGCGCCCGTCAAAGTGGACACGTCCTCCACCGACCAATTTACCAAGTTCAATCCGAACGTGAAAGACCTTCCCCCCGAAAGCATTGAAGACACCGGTGGCCAGAATGCGGAAGAGGCCGGCGGGGAGGATCATCCAATAGAGCTTTAGACTCTGCCTGAGAAGTTACGATAATCGTTATAAAGAGGAAAAATCAAGAATGGCATTGAGAGACATCGTATTCCTGCCCGAGCCGGTGTTGCGGCGCAAGGCAAAGCCCGTGACAAAATTCGACAGGGAACTGCAAACCCTGATTGACGACATGATCGAGACCATGCGCGAAGCGCCGGGCGTGGGGCTTGCCGCGCCGCAGGTCAATATTTCACAGCAACTCGCCGTGATCGAATATGCCGAGGATGAAGACGAGGAGGAGAATCAAGACGCTCCCCCCAGACCCAAAAAATTGTATGTCATTATCAATCCTGAAATTATCAAAGCCTCCGAAGAGAAGGTGATGGGAATCGAAGGCTGTTTGTCCATTCCCAATTTGCAGGGCGAGGTGGAGCGGTATCAGTCCATTCAGGTGAAGGCGCTCAATCGTCACGGCAACCCCGTCAAACTCAAAGTGGATGGCTGGATGGCGCGCATCTTCCAGCACGAGATCGATCACCTGAACGGTGTCCTTTTCACCGACCGCGCCACCCGCGTTTGGACACCGAAGGAAGATGAAGAAGTCCCGCTGGATTAACGATTGTGCCAACTGCTAATTGCCAACCGCTAACCGCTAATTGCTGATGTCCATCCGCTTCCTGACTCCCGATGACCTGCTTCGCCTTCGAGAGTTTTGGATTCAGCGTTGGGGAGCGGACTACATAATTGTCCACGGCGAAACGATTCGTTACGATGAAGTGGAAGGATTTATCTTCGGCAATTGGTTGGGCCTGCTGACCTTTCTCGTCCGCGGCGATGAATGCGAAATCACCTCGTTGGATAGTTTGGAAGAAGGCAGGGGAATCGGCACGACATTGATCGAAGCGATGATCGCGGAGGCGAAGAAAAGAAAATGCCGCCGCCTTTTTCTCATCACCACCAACGACAATTTGCGCGCGCTCGGCTTCTACCAAAAACGCGGATTTGAACTCGCCGCCCTTCATCGTGGCGCAGTCAATGAATCGAGAAAACTAAAACCGTCCATTCCGTTGCTCGGAGACAACAACATCCCGCTTCGTGATGAAATTGAATTGGAATTACCATTGCGCTAACCGCCAACCGCCAACTGCTAATCGCTAACAGCTAACCGCTAATCGCTAACAGCCAACCGCTAAATGTATCTCAAACACCTCTCCCTCACCAACTTTCGCAGTCTCACCCGCCTGGATGCAGAATTTCCACGGCGGGCTGTCCTGTTGACTGGAAGCAACGCACAGGGCAAAACCTCCGTGCTCGAAGCGATTTATTTTCTGGCGGCATTCACGTCGTTTCAAACCCACGCAGACCGGCAGATCATCAACTTTCACGAGGCGAAGAATCCGCTGGCAGTGACTCGTCTCGTGGCGGATTATCAGCGCGGGAAGGCAAAGCACCGCCTCGAAGCAAGGCTCATTCTCGAACCAACGGGCGTGAACGGTCAGCGTTTGAGAAAAGAGATTTTGCTCGACGGAGTCAAACGTCACGCCAGCGATGTGATGGGACATTTCAACGCGGTCATCTTTGTGCCGCAGATGTCGCAGATCATCGAAGGCGGCCCCGATGAACGCCGCCGTTATCTCAACCTCGCCCTCGCGCAGACGGTCCCTGCGTATGCGCGGGCGCTCAGCGAATACAATCAGGCGCTGACCCAGCGCAACGCCCTGCTCAAAGCGCTGAGTGAACGAGGAGGAAACAGCGACCAACTGTCGGTGTGGGATGAAGCGTTGGTCAAATTCGGGGCGCAAATCATTTTGTGGAGAATCCAGGCCGTTCAGGAGATCGAGCGCTTCGGCGGGACGGTCGAGAAGTTCATCGGCGATGCCGTGATGGCCGTCTTCGGTCTCCCCGCCGTGCACGAGGACGACGCGGCCCGCGCGGTGCACGCCGCGGTGGCGATGCGCTCGAGCGTCC
>JBBIUO010000168.1:0-8915 GCA_037440205.1 Chloroflexota bacterium | reverse complement strand
TCGTACCAATCGTTCACCCACTCCCACACATTCCCTGCCATATCCAGCGCCCCAAACGGACTTGCCCCTGCCGCGTATGAACCCACGCGCGTGACATCGCCCACAATGTTATTTGAATCTGAATTCAATTCATTTGGCGGCTCACCGCCCCAGGGATAGGTTCGCAGGTCGTTGCCGCGCGCGGCATATTCCCACTCCGCCTCGGTGGGAAGTCTGCGCCCCGCCCATTGACAGTACGCATTCGCATCGAACCATGTCACCTGAACGACAGGATAATCCTGAAACTCCGGGTTGCCGAAATAATCCCCGCGATTATCCGAGTTGAGTTTGACCGGCAGCCGACACACACCCGCCTGCACGCACAGGTTGTACATGCCGTTGGTCACTTCCACTTGATCCATCCAAAATGCATCGAGTGTCACATCATGTGCGGGGAGTTCATCGTTTTCGAGCAGAACATCCAGCCCGCCCATTTTGAAAGTCCCGGCAGGGATGAAGAGTTGTGTCATGCCGTCGGTTGGCGAGATTTTCACGGTTTCAGGTGTTGATGTCGGCACAGGCGTGGAGGTTGACCCCGGCGTTGCCGTAAATGGAATTTGGGTTGAAGCGGCCGTATCTGATGGGGCGGATGTAGTTACCGTTGCAGGTGGTGTGGCCGTGCTTTGACAGGCCGTGAGGAAAAGAATGGAAAGGAGGAGGAGTGTTTTCTTCATTGGATATCGTTTGCAGTTGACAGTCACTTTCGCAAAGTGACTGTCAACTTGATTATCAGTAGATCACGAAAACCTCGCGTAGTTTGCGCTCTCTGGCGCAAATTAGGCGTTAGAGAACGCCAATTACGCGCTTTCGTGAAGTACTGATTATCAATAGATCACGAAAGCGTAGTAACTGCTTCGCGTCAGTCGTTCGGGTAAAGAGCGACTGAAGTCGCCACTACAGACAACCTTTCGTGAAGTACTGATTACTGAATCAAATTGATCGCGTTCTGCGCCTGGTCTTCGTAAAAGTTGGGGTTGATCTGGTCGGCTTTCTTCCATGCTTTGAGAGCGCCATCATAATCGCCTTTGCGGTACAGGCCGTAGCCATACCAAAGCCAGGCTTCCTCGGACATTTCTGTCACGCCTCGCGCGTAATCGGTCAGCACGAGCAGGTCGTCGTTGCGGTTGGAATGGAAGTAGGCAAGGAACGGCCCGAATTGGTAACGGAACATTCGCAAAGGCAGGCCGATCTCGCGTGCTTTGTCGTAGGCTTTGGCGGCTTCCTCGTAGCGGTCGAAGTAGACCAGATTACTGCCGTAGTTGAACCAGGCAAATGCGTCGGTTGGGTTTCGGACGGTATCTGATTCAGACGCAGATAATGCATTTTGCCGATTCAGGTCCGGGGTCCAGTTTGAAGCGAGGATCGTCTTCACTTCATCCTCGAATTGCGGAAAATAAATCACCATGTATAAATTGTTGAAGGCGTACCAATCCTTTTCGAGTTGCGAATAGGGGAGCGATAAATCCGCGCCGTGATAGGAATCCTGAATAGTGAAGGATTGCGTGTTATCGTCGTAGGCTGTGAGCAGGAGATAATGCGCGGCCCACAGATCGTCGTTTGGGCCGAGGGCATCGTTCGGGTCGAGCGAGGTGACGCTTTCCACGATGACGGGATAATTTGCGGCGAGCAATCGTTTGAGGGTTTCGATATTTCCGCCCACGCGATATTCCATGTTGAGCCAGCCCGCCTGCGTGCGGACATAGTAACGCAGTTCTTCGGGGTTGACGTTTCGATCCTGTAAAACGGGTTTGATCACATTCGCAATGTCGCCCTGATTCCCTTCCCAGCCATACATGTGCAAGGCCATCGAAAGTGTTGCGGGACCGCAGTTGTTCGGGGTCTGTTGTTCGAACGGCGGCGATGGGATGGAGGCCTGCGCGGGCAGCGGCGCGAAGGTGGCTGTGGGCGTGACGGAGGGTGTGAGGTCGACGATGGGCGTGGATGTTGCTGTCGAAGCAATTGTTGGTGTGACAGGTTGGGCTGTGACCGGCAAAGCCGTTGGCACCGGCCCGACGGGGTCGATCACGTTTTTTGCATAGATCATAAATTTTTCGACCCGCCAGGATACGATTGATTTCACGTAGGGAATCTGGTAAACCAAAACGGCCAGCAGAATTAATCCCGCCAGCCCGATGAGGATGGTTCGAATGCGCTTGGACATGCCCGCGAGTTTACCATGCGTTTATGAATGGGGATTAAGGGTGTTTTGAATTTTTTCCCGGCCTTGATTTCAACCGACATCCTGTGACAATTTTTCCTCGATCACACTCAGAAATTTTTCCGCGGAATTGATTGCATCGCTGGCTTGTTCCCTGGTGATGACCAGCATGTCGCGGTAATCCCCTGCCTGCCGCATTTCAAATGCGCGGTGCAATAGCCTCCCCAATTCTTTTGGGAGAATGTTTTGTTTGATGAAATTCTCGTCGAAAAGGGCGATAACCCCCTGATGTTTGGATGAACCTCTGTCTATGGTGATGAGCAGGGCAAGCGCGGCATAAAACATCGCGTAATAGGCGCGATTGATCACGCCGGCATGGCTTCCATTTTGGGCGAGCATTAATCGGGCGTCATCCAGCGATTCGCGGGCGCGGTCGAGACGATACTGAATCAATGCGCGTTTATCGTACTGATCACTGCTCATGCCGCGACCCCTTCCTGCTTGACGGCGCGATAGAATGGGGAAGCGGCAAGACGTTTCCACTCGTTCCTTTCCGCTGGCACAACCGAGATGACCTTTCCCGCATCGAAGCCGACCTCCCATGCAACATCGAAGGCAAGGTACATCATGGCGCTTTCCAATGATGGCAGGATGACCAGCAGGTCAATGTCGGAATCCCTTTTGGCATCCCCCCTTGCCTGCGAGCCGAACATGATGACCTCGACCGGCTGACCCAATTCCTCTGTCAGCCGCTCGCGAACTTTTCTTGCCAGTTTGAGGGCGCGCACACGCGGACGTAATTTCTTCATGCGGCGATTATAAACCAAACAGCATTTTTTAACTTGACGCTGGTCTCTCCCACAATTATGATGAACCCCATGGAGAACATTACCGTTATGACCCTTGACCAGGAAAAACTTCGAGCGGCGATGCGCGCGTGGTCGGCTGGCGTGACCGTGGTGACCGCCGTACATAATGGCCGCATCCATGGCATGACCGTGAACTCATTCACATCCATTTCGCTCGATCCTGCCATGATCACCATTTCACTGCAACAATCTTCGCGCACGCACGAACTGGTATCGAAATCCCGCGCATTCGGGTTGACCATTCTTTCGGCAGGGCAATCCAAACTGTCCGATCTTTTTGCGGGCAAGGTTCCCGATGTGGAAGACCGTTTTGCCAATTTGAAAACCGAGACCCTGACCACCGGAGCGCCCCTGATCGTGGGCGGGCTGGCATGGTTGGATTGCCGCGTTGTTCAAACCTTCGATGCAGGGATGAACACCCTGTTCATCGCGGAGGTCCTTGCGGCGCGGGATATGAATGTAAACGAAGAAATGCCGTTGATCTATCACAACCGCAAGTATTGGAGATTGTCCGAAATATAAGTTAAGACCCTAAAAGGTCTCCGAGACTTTTAGGGTCTGTTAATTTGGGAGGCCTCCATGACAGATCAATTAACCGACGGGGAAAAAAGATCCTTTTGCGCCTTGCGCGCGAAGCGATGGAATTTGCGGTACGGGGAAAAAAACTACCGCCCCTCGACGAGCATACCCTTACTCCGCGTTTGCGTGAAAACGGCGCTTCGTTTGTCACACTCACCATCAACAATGATTTGCGCGGTTGCATCGGCGCGCTCGAGGCCCACCAGCCGCTGGCGGAGGATGTGCGCGAACATGCCATTGCCGCCGCTCTCGATGACCCTCGATTCCGTCCCGTAGCCGAAAGCGAATTGGACAGGATCAGGCTCGAGGTCTCGCGATTGACCGCTCCTCATCCGCTGGAATATTCCTCCGCCGAAGATCTGTGCGCGAAGCTGCATCCGCATGTGGATGGAGTCATTTTGAAGGAAGGATTTCGCCGCGCAACGTTTCTTCCGCAGGTTTGGGAAAAGATACCCGATCCTGAAGATTTCCTCAGCCAACTCTGTATGAAGATGGGCGGGAGGTCCGATTTATGGCGGAGGACAACATTGCAGGTTTACGTATATCAAGTCGAAGAATTCCACGAGGTGGGTTAAAATAGCGGCATGGCTGAAGAGAGACACGAAGACACCATGTTTCAGGATGCAGTGGAGGCTTTGCGGCGCGGCGATAAAGCGCGCGCCAAAGAGTTGCTCACGCTGCTGCTGAAAACGGATCAGAATAATCCGACGTATTGGATCTGGCTCAGCGCCGCAGTGGATAATTCCAAGGAGCGAATCTACTGCCTGCAAACCGCGATCAAACTTGACCCTGAAAATGGTACGGCGAAACGGGGTTTGGTTTTGCTTGGGGCATTGCCTCCCGATGAAAACGTTCAGCCGTTCCCGGTGAATCGTCCGCGCGCGTGGGAGGAAAAACTTTTACTGGCCAATGAAAAGCCGAAGGAAAAGGGATTCAGGGCGTTTATGCGGAGTCCCGTCATGCGCCTCGCGTTCGTGTTGGTGATCGGTGCGGGATTGGTCGCGGCGGTGGTGTTTGGCTTTATCCTGCCGCGCCGTTCCAACGTGCGCCCCACCGATACGAATACCCCGGGACCATCGCCAACTTTTACAGCAACACCGACGTTGTTTGGAGCGACCGCGCCTCCCACAAAATCCTTTACAGGGCCCACGCCATTGTGGATGTTCCTTACCCAAACGTACACACCCACAGTCGCGTATGTCAATACCCCGCGCGCGCCGCAATCCAGGGATCAATATCGCCTGGCGGTGGCCGCTTATTCAGCCGGGGATTGGGATGCGTACATCGAGAATATGAAAGTTATCGCGTCGCTCGAACCTGACTCCGCCGACATCTATTATTGGATCGGCGATGCGTATCGTTTCAAAGGCGAATTGGATAATGCCCTCGATGCCTACAATGAAGCCTTGAAAATAGACGAGAACTTCGGCCCGGCGTATCTTGGTCTCGCGCGCACGCGCCTGACAGGCGACCCGGAAGCGAACGTCGAAAACCTATTCGATGAGGCCATTGACCGAACCCCGGACTTCGGCGAAATCTATCTCGAACGCGCGCGTTATTTCCTCTACAACAAGAATGACCCCGAAGCCGCCATCGTAGACCTCGACCGCGCAGACGAATTGATGCCCAATTCACCGTCGGTGTACATGGTCTATGCGGATGCCTACCTTGCGCTGGATGATACGAAGAAGGCGCTGGAAGCCGCCGAAAAAGCCTACTCGCTGGATATCACCAACCTCCCTGTTTATAAACTTCTGGGCAAATTGCACATCGAAAGCGGACAATATGAGCGGGCCATCGAAGCCCTGGAAGTGTACGCCATTTATGAGACCGAAGATGACCAGGTCTATGCAATGCTGGGCCGGGCGTATTACGAATTGGGCGAGTACCAGCAAGCGACGGATAATTTCAACAGGGCCGAGGCGATCAACAAGAACGGTTTGCGGAAGTTCTTCGTCTATAAGGGACTTGCCAACCTTGAATTGAACAATCTCGACCAGGCGGTTGAAGACCTTGAAAAAGCCGCGAGCATTGACGATACCTCGTTCGACGCGAATCTCGGTCTGTTGCGCGCGTATTATTTGCAGGAGAAATTTGGGAGCGCGTTCCTGAAAGCCGAGGCGCTCAAGTCACTGGCAGATACGGACGAGGAAACCGCGATTACGCTTTACTGGCACGCATTGGTTCAGGAGAAACGCGGCGAAGTGAAGGAAGCCATCAAAGATTGGAAGGCCCTGCTTGCCATGGATGCGGACGTGATGACGGAGAAGATGCGTTCCGATGCTGAACAGCATTTGAGAACCATGGTCACGCCGACAAATACGCCCAAGCCTGGCACAAAGACCGCCACGCCGCGAGGCGGAACAGTCACGCCTACGCCGACGCCAAAGGGCAGAACACCGACGCCGAAGTAGGTATACAAGTAGACAGGTATACAAGTAGACAGGTACACAGGTACACAGGTACACAGGTACACAGGTAAAAAGAGAGGCTGTATTTGCAACGGCCTCTCTTTTCAATTTCCACTTGTCTACTTGTCTACCTGTTTACATTTTTCCCCGGCACTCTGCACATGGACATAACGCGCGTAAATAATGCCAGTTGTAGATTCCGTAATCGTGGCCGTCTTCCCAGACAATGGTCAATGCGTACGATCCAACCGCCACGACATTTGCCAGCCGCGTGGACGGAGAATCTTCCATTTGGCGGGTGAACACTTCCTCATCGGGTTCCGATTTCATGTTTTCGTGTCCGCCACGGCAGGAGGCGCATGGACAAGCCGCGCGCAATAACCCGAATGGATAATTGCTGATGTGTCCATCGCCCCAGGTGACGACGAATTCTTTTTTGCTTTTGTTGGCGGTAATGCTTGTTGGTTTTTCAGACATGGGATTCCTTTGCGTAGGGCGCGTTCTCTTACGCGCTCATTGGCGTAAAGTCGGCGTGAGAGGACGCCGACTACACATCACGGTGTTGGCACAACTAGAAGAAAATCTGCCGCGGCCCAGCCTGCGCGAGTATCGTCGTAGGGTGCGACGAGATACCACCAGGTATATCCGTCCACGGTTTGCGGTCCATCGCGGACGACGAACACTTCCGATTCGCCGCCGAAGAAGACGGTATCGCTTGTCAATCCCGGCACGGCGCGAATGCGCAATCCTTCGCCCTCCGTGCCGCTGATTTGAACATAAGCGCCCATGCCGATTGTATCCGGGGCGAGGGTGGGTGTGACGAGGTTTGGGTCAAGGGTTGGAACGGGGCTGACGTTTGGGGTGTGTGTTGGGGCGGGAATCATTGTCAGATCGGCCGGAGCAAACCCAACGTCAGGGGTGAAGCGGGGGGATGTCCAGCCGATGACCACGAAGGTGATGAACAGCAAAATCCCCGCCACTACAATTGTTCCGATAATTGTCCAGCGATTGATGTATGGTCTTAAATCCATTTTATGTCATTGCGTGGGCGCTCTTGCCCGAAGCAATCTCCAGTGACTATTGGTTTGGGTTCTTCAACAAATACAGCGCATCCTTTGGCATGAGAATTTTCAGCGCGCGATGTTTGATGGTGATATCGGCATGATGACTGCCAAGCGCGGGATCGCCGTCCACTTGAATGGAGAAGGCCGCATCTGATTCTACCCGCGCTGTGCGAAACGGCAAACGCCGCGCCTGCTCGGAGGTGAGATGACGTCCCGCGACGAGATCGAAAAAATGACGAAGCGCATCGGCTACACTGTTTCCGCTGAGAAGCCACATATCCATTTGATCGTCGTCGAGCAGGGCATTGGGCGAAAGCAGGGACATGCCGCCCGCATAATGACGGATATTGGTTGCAACAGCGACGAGGTAATGACCCTCCACAAGTTGACCATCTGCCCACACGCGCAAGTCGAGACCGTGCCAGAAGGTGGCCTCCCAAACGGTGGTGGCAAAATAATGCGGCACAGAGATATGTTTGAAAAAACGATGACGCGGTTCTAATTTGTTTATGGTCTGCGCATCCAACCCAACGCCCGCCCACAATAAAAACGGACGGTCATTGCACAGGCCGACATCCACACTCTGAGCATCCACGTTGGCAAGCAGTTTTGCGTTTTCGCGCAGACGTTGCCAGTGAAACCAGTCGAAAGGCTTTTGCCCCTGCTCGATAGCCCAGACGTTCGTTGTGCCTGCGGGGAGGACGGCGAGCGCGGTATCCGAATCGAGCAAGCCGCTGGCGACCTGCCCCATTGTGCCATCGCCGCCGATCGCAAAGACCGCGTCGTATTTTTCTGCGGCGGCTTGATGCGCGGTCTGCGTGGCGTGTGTGCCGCTCAAAGTCTCGGCGATTTCGATGCTCCAGCCCGCTTCTTTGAGCGGGTGAATGATTCCGCGAACGAAACGTCTCACAGGGTAACGTCCCGCGGCTGGGTTGTAGAGGAGAAGTCCCTTGCGCATGGGGGGATTATACCTGAGGGGATTCGGGGGGGAGTGGTGCGTGTTGCGTAAGGAACCCCCCCACTGCGCATTTTAGAATCAAGACACAGATTGCGAAGCGCGCGTACGAAACTGAGCCTTGTTGAAGAACCATTGTTCAGCGTAGCGCAAAGCTCAAGGGGATGGAGATTCTATATAATCAAATTCGAGAAAATTTGTCGTCGGTTGGGATGGCACTCCTGGATATGTTTTATTTTCAGCGCTTCCTAGTTGGCTGAATTCTGCAGCAGCTTTTCTGTTAAGTCCTCCCCAGAAGCTTTTTATTGGTTGCGAGGGGTCAAAAGGATTATTTAACAATACTTCCCACATTGGAGCAAACGCCATGATACGCATGTCTTGTTGGGATAATGTATTAAGGTTCGGCGTGGCGATAAGGGTGACCAATCGGCCATCTATGACCATTATTTTCCAATAATAATTGTCCGTTTTCAGAAAAGATGGATCGTTTTTTGCTTGATCAAAATCTACAATCAGTTCGAGATATCCTTTGCTTAATACCCATTCGCTCTCGCCAACAGAAATAGAAGCCGTGGTTGTAAGTGTTTCATAATACTGCTTATAATCTGCTTCTGTGAGCTCTTCGAGTGCTTTTTCGAAAACGCGCGTGATTAGAACTGGTTGTAATGAACATGTAAATCCTTGTCCAAAAAGGGGTCCGTTTAAACCAAAATCTCTTGTTTGATCGGGATGATACAAAACAAAATCCTTTCGTAACTGTGGGTTATTTTCGACAATACGTTGTTCAAGATAGTGCAAGGTATTTTCTGTAAAAGAGATCTGGCATGTTTCGGAAGAGGA
>JBBIUO010000167.1:6950-8917 GCA_037440205.1 Chloroflexota bacterium | reverse complement strand
GTACAAATCCCTGCCAGCACAAGCACCGCCACCAGCGACCACAAAATCACGGGCCTGGATTTCAAAGTATCCAGATTGAAGTTTTTCAAGTCCATTCAATTCTCCTTTTCGACAAGGTTCGAATTATAGTGCGGGGAAATGAGAAAACATTAATCGTTTCCCCTGCCCTGGACAGGGTGAAGCCGCGTGAGAGTGTATAATCGAGGTATGTTGCATCGCCATCTCACTCATCAGCGGTTCACCCTTGCGGCCATTGACGATGTCATCGCCCGCGGCAAGCGACGGGATTGGGCGGCCCTGCGCCGCGCGGCGTTGTCGGATCGCGCGGTGCTGGAAAAGGTGTTGCGTGTCTGCCAACCGCACATCGCCGATCCCTATGCCCAACGCTACCATTTCTGGAAGCAGTATGCCGAACGACGCCTTGCCTGATTGGGAAAAAGTGCTCGCCGCGGCCGCTCATCTTCAGCGCATTTTGCCGGGAGCGGCGCTGGTTGGGGGCAGCGCCGCTGCTTTTTACGCGGCGCATCGCCTCTCCACCGACGCCGATCACGTTCTCACCGATCTCCAGGCGCGCTTTGATCAGGCGCTGGCCGACCTGGAAGCAGTTGCCGGCTGGAAAACGGCCCGCGTCAAACGCCCGGTTCAGATTCTCGGAAGCCTTGACGGCATCGAAACCGGCGTGAGACAACTGATCCGGTCGGAACCGCTGGAAACCGTCCAGATCGAATTCCGGGGCGAAACGATCACCCTGCCGTCGGAAGCCGAAATGCTGCGGATCAAGGGAGCGCTTATTCTGCGGCGGAACGCCACCCGCGACTATCTCGATTTTGCCGCCCTGGCCGATCACATCGGCGGTGAAAAATTGGTCGCGGCTCTGCAATCCTTCGACCGTCTTTACCCCCAGCCCAACGAAGAATCGGCCCTGCAGCAATTACAAATTCAACTCGCCAACCCGCTTCCATACGATCTCGAAGAACTCAACCTGGCCGAATACAAACACCTGGATGCGCGCTGGCAAAATTGGCAGGCCGTCAAAATCGCCTGCGCCAATTGCGCCATGCTGATCTTTGACCGGATTGTTGGTTTGGAGGATTGAAGGAGGCGCGCTGTTGGCGTTCAGCGATCGGGGTGATTCATCTGAGGCATCGGAGGCTTCTGATGTGATGGAAGAAGCAGTGGCGGCGGATTAGGGGAAAGGATGAATTGGGAAGGATGAAGGATGAATTATGAAGGATGAATTATGAAGGATGAAAGAACAGCCCTCTGGGATTTTTATGAAATCCTCGGGGGCTGTTGCATTTGCCGACACTTCCACCCTGCGAAACGTCCATCGTGAGGATAAAATTGCAGCGTGCTGAAACCAGGAACCCTCCTACAAGACCGTCACCAACAAATCACATGGCTTCTTCTCGCCATGCCCCTGTTCCTGCGCATTCCCTACACCATCGCCATCATCTACTTTCTGCCCATCGAAAACCAGAACGGCGCCGCCGTGTACGAGGTCGGCACCTACCTGCTCACCGCCGCGTTGATCTGGTGGGAGCGCGAACGCCTCGCCGATTTTTTCATCGATTCTTCGGCGCTGTTCTTCATCCTTTTTCTCAGGCCGATTCAAACCTTGATCCTCGCCCATTGGCGGGTGGATACGCCGCTCGTCTTCCCGAATCCGCCCAGCTTGCTGATTTGGGGAATCGCGATTGGTTTGACTCTTGCCCTTTGGAAAAGCGGCTTCTCTACCTGGACTTTGGGCTGGCTCTGCTTCGGAATCATCGTCGGCGTCTGCGTCTCCATCGCAGAAAATTTCAGCGCCTTTCGTTCCATGGCCTCCTCGCCCTATCCGCCCTCCCCCGCGTTATTGACCTCGATGGGACTGAACGTTTTGTATCACCTCGGCTTTGCCCCCATCAACGAGGAGCCGCTCTTTCGCGGATTCCTATGGGGAGCATTACGCGACCTCAAATGGAAGG
>JBBIUO010000167.1:0-6939 GCA_037440205.1 Chloroflexota bacterium | reverse complement strand
CTGGATTCTGATTCTCCAAACCGTCCTGTTCACCTCGGCGCACGTGTACTTTGCAAGTCAATACCCGCTGATGTTCTGGCTGTACATCCCCTTTGCCGCGATTCTCTTTGCCCTGCTGACCCTGCGCTCGCGGACCATCTCCCCCGCCCTGCTCGCGCATGGATTGATCAACGGGTCGGTTTATGTGCTGGTGGCGGGGGTGCTCGCCTCGATGAGGTGACTGTGTGCTTGACAGCCTAAATGAAACAGGTATGATTGCCACAGAGGTATTCCGTGTCCACCCGCCAGCAAAACGAACGCAAATTTCCACACTGGATTGATTTACCAAATGGCGGACGACGTTATTGGCTCGACGTTGCTGGTCGTCACGGTTGGTGGGCGCGGTATGTCAAGGAAGTTGACGTGCAAGAGTGGAAATCCATCACAAATTTCCGAAAGACACCGGGCATCGAAAGATGAGGTAGTTATGAGTATGATTGTCACCCGCAAGACTGTGGCAGACCAGTTGGATGCCTATCTAAATCGCAATATTCCATTAGCGGGTCTGGTGGAGTGGGCGGAGGAAACCCTTTGCGACGGCGAGCTGAACGAGCAGGACGCCGAACTGTTGCGAGACATTTTGGCCCGGATCGGACTGGCCGATGTGCGGGAGTTCGGCCTATCGTGGGACGATTGTTACGACTTTCTCTCCCAACTTGGCTACTCAGTCCAGGTCAAAATGCTGCCGTTGGCGGTATAGGACGATAACTCCTGACGTGATGGAGGCGGTGGCGGCGGATTGAGGATGGGTAATGGGTAATTGAGGAGTGGTAATTGAAAAAGCCCTCCGGGATGCTTTGCAAAAGTCTCGGAGGGTCTTGGTTTGGAACGGAATGAGATTACGCGGAACGCATCTCCATCCTCGATAAATCCACGACTGCGCCAACTTGGATGTTCTGGTTGTACATTCCCCTTCGCCGCGATTCTCTTTGCCTTGCTCACCCTGCGCTCGCGGACCATCTCCCCCGCCCTGCTCGCGCACGGATTGATCAATGGCTGGGTGCTTGTGCTGGTGGCGGGATTACTATGACCTCCGATAGTAAAGATTACCTTCCCTCTAACAATCATCTATGAATTTTCGCCACGACATCCGACCATGCTATAATTTCAGTACATGAAACTAGTAATCTATCTTGACACTTGCAGTATACAACGTCCACTGGATAGCAAATCCCAACTTCGCATTGCTCTCGAAGCAGAGGCTGTGCTGGGGATTATGTCATTGGTTGAAGCCAACAAGGTAAACTTGATTTCGTCGGAAATCCTATTGTTCGAGATTAATCGCAACTCAAATCAAATTCGCAAGGAATATCAGTAGATCACGAAAACCTCGCGTAGTTTGCGCTCTCTGGCGCAAATTAGGCGTTAGAGAACGCCAATTACGCGCTTTCGTGAAGTACTGAATATGCGCTTGAAGTCATTGCAAAGGCGAAAGATTACGTGAGCATGAATCCAAAAATCGAAAAAAGGGCGCGGGAACTGGTTGAACTTGGCATTCATTTCCTGGACGCGGTTCATCTGGCTTCCGCTGAGAACGCCCGTGTTGATTACTTTTGCACTTGCGATGACGGCTTTTTGAAGAAAGTCAAGAAAATCCCAGGTTTAAAAGTAAAAGTCGTTTCCCCGCTTGAACTGGCAGAGGAGTTATAAAATGATAACAGATACCCTTCCGCTTGCGGAAATTACCAAAGAGGCTTTGCAAGTCCTTTACAAAGAAATCGGCGTAGTGAACACCATCCGCTTTGTAAATCAATTTACTACGGGCTATGGTGATTACACAGAGGAGCGCAAAATCCTCTTTGCCGATATGACTTTGGACGACTTGCTGAACGAAATGTCCAGAACGAAGCAAAAGCCGCCCAAAAGAAAGTGAATTGAAAAGAGCGTCGAGAAATTTCTCAACGCTCTTTTTGTTTCTATCAGGTGACAGTTACCTGAATCGTCATTTCCTCGTCCTCTTCCTCCTCTGCTTCTCCCAGCGCGCCAGCGTGGCGGGACTGACCCCAAACGTCTTGTGGATTCCCTGCGGGCTGTAACGCTCGTAATGTTCGAGGATCTGCAACTTCTGCGATTCGGAATATTTGTTTTTCGGTTTCAATAACCCGCCCATGTTGCAGTAGGGACAAAAATATTCCTCCCTGCCGTCCTCGGTGCGAATTTTCTTGACGATATGCGTCCCAAAGCAATGCGGGCAAATTTCAGCATGGCCGCGGCCATGTCCACATCGAGAATCTCCTCGTCGCTGAGGACGTGTCCGCGCAGGGTTTGCACGTCCTCTTTTTGGATGGTGTGCGCGTGCAGGGTCAATTTTTCGGCGAACTCCATCACCGCCACCTCCTGCGGTTCCAGCCCGGCGTTGTGATAATCGCTGACGATGGCCGCGAGTTGGTCCGCCTCGAAAACGCTTTTACGGAGCAACGCCCCGTGCGCGAGCAGTCAGTACGTGCAATGAAGTGCGGATGCGGTCGCAATGGTTACCAGTTCGTAGCGGCGCAGTCGCATTTTGGAGCGCACCGTTTTGCGAAGGGACTCCCAGGCAAGGTAGGCCTCGGGCCGCAGACTTCATGGCTTTCGTCCCATTGGCAATGTATCCCTGGTCTTTGATGTCTGCATCGTACATCTCTTTTACTTTCCCCTCTGCCTCTTCGGGTGGAATGGTTCGAATGAAAGTCATTGCGCCTCCTTCTGTGACCTTGTCATTGCGAAAGGCGACGGCGTAGCAGACGTTAGAGAACGTCTACTACGCAACAGCGCTCGCGACGACATGAAAATGAAAATCAATTCGGAGATTATACATCCGAAATTGGGAGTACAATGGGAGCATCGTTTCCTTTTATCGGTGATGAGGCGCATGTGAATGAGACTTTAAAGTTGCTTGCGATATTCGCGCACCCGGATGACGAGTCGCTTGGGGTGGGAAGCACGCTTGCAAAATACGCCGCCGAAGGCGTGGAAATATATCTCGTCTGCGCCACAAGAGGCGAACGAGGCTGGATGGGAGATGAAAAAGATAACCCCGGTTTGAAAGAATTGGGGAACATCCGTGAGCGCGAATTGCTTTGCGCCGCGGAAACGCTGGGGATCAAAAAAGTTTATTTCCTTGATTATCTGGATGGGGACGTGGATCAAGCCGACCCGAAGGAAATGATCGAGAAAATAGCAGCAGTTATCCGCGTGGCGATTTCATTCGGACCTGACGGCGCGTACGGTCATCCCGATCATATTGCCATCTCGCAGTTTTCCCTCGGCGCCTGCACCCTCGCCGCAGATTCATCCTTTGCAGATGCAAAACGGCTTTCCCCTTATCGCGTCAGCAAATTCTATTATTTCATGAACACGGCCGATCTTGTCAATCGTTACAGCGGCGTCTTCGGCGATGTTCGCATGGAAGTGGATGGAGCCGTTCGCTTCTTCGTCGCCTGGGATGATTGGCTGCACACCACTGTCATTGACGGTTCGGCGTATTGGCGTACTGCGCGCGAGGCGGTCAATTGTCACAAGTCACAGGTCTCTGCGTATGGCGTCTTGAACGATCTGTCCGAGGAAAAAAGCGTCGAACTTTGGGGAAAGCGAACCTACTACCGAGTGTTCAGCCTGGTCAATGGCGGCCGGGATGTTGAAGCAGATTTCTTTGCAGGACTCAGATGATCGAAGGAGGATCAAATGTCCGTTTTGGTAACGATGCGCGTGAAGGTTCGTGATTTCGATGGCACGAGAAAGGCTGTCGCCAAATATGGCGAAGCGATAAAAAAAAGCGGGTTGTCATTGGTACAAGGTCTATCAGCGCGACGGCGACGACAAGGAGGCGCTGTGGCTGATGGAATTCGACAGCCATGCGGCCTTCGAAAAAAGCGGCGAAGAATTTCAAGACGATTTCGTCTCGCTCATCAACCCAGCCAGCGATTGGGACGATGCCGTGTGGAAGGTGGCGCTCGAAGGTTGATCCAGATATAATCCCTGCATGTCTAAAAAACAAAAGGCAGGGAAAACGTACTTCGGTCTTGCCGCCCTGACAGCGGGTGCGGCCTCTTTGATATTCCTCGCCGCCCGTTTTGCTGTTGCCTACATGAACATTTCCCCGCGCGCCTTCGGCCAGTTGAATCAACGTTGTTCTTCTGCATCTTCACCCCGCTTGCATTCGTTTTGGGCGTCCTCGGTCTCAGAAGCAAGAACGACTCGAAATCCCATTCGTGGATTGCAATCGCGCTGGTCACCATCCCTTTTGCAGTGATGCTTTTACAATTCGTGCTTTCATTCTTTGCGCGGTGAGAAGAACGCTCCCATAGTCAACTTCTCGGCCAATACATGATGACAAATACTCCGACCAGCGCAATAAACCCGCCTATCAAATCGAATTTATCGGGCGCGTTCCTGTCAACTCCCCAGCCCCAGAGAATGGATAACACAATGAAAATCCCGCCGTACGCCGCATAGACCCGGCCAAAGTTTGCCGTTTGAAAAGTGGGGATAATGCCGTAAAAGATAAGAACAATCGCCCCGAAGACCGCATACCAAAAACTCCTGCCTTCCCTCAACCACAGCCAAATCAAATACCCTCCGCCTATCTCGCATAGCCCGGCCAGCAAGAAGTAGAAAAGCGATTTAATGACATCCATAAATAGACTCAGATATGCAGAGGGTGGGGAAAAGTATACCGCATGGAATCAACAACACCAATCAGCCAAAAAAGGCGTAGAATTTCTCTTCAACAAATAGCGAGTCGAATTTATCCAATAGAAAAAAGAAGAGGAACCATGAAAACAAAGAACAGATTCTGGCTGGTAGTCTGGTTGTTTATTTTCCTCACCGCTTGCAAGGGAGAGCCGAAGTTTATCAATCACCCATCGCCAGGCCTTACAGTTTCCTCTGATGCCATCCACGACGATGGGACCCTTGCCGCCTTGGGTTGCGATGAAATCCAGACGCCGTCGAGCCTGCTCGACGGACTGAATCCATCCTATCCAATCGCTGTCTGCATAGTTCGATACATTCCCGGCGAGGGATCAGAAGAATTACGGGCTGAAATCGAAAGCGGGCAATTCTTCTACTACACTGGCGGTTTGGTTGGAAACTACGTTCGCTATATCATTCAGCAAAACGGTGAATTCGTGTTGCTCAAGACAGAAGATGATTTTCGGAAGGTATTTGCGCCCATCGAATCTCCCGACGAGGCCCTGAGTTATGTGTTGGCGCTCAGGAATCTCTCGGCATATTATGGTCTCCAATATGTCGCCGGTTACGAATATGAAGTTGACACGATTGAGGATACCCACGTCACACCCGAAGCGGACGGCTACCTTGTCCATTTATTCCACGATCAAGTGTTTGGCTGTGGTCCGCACTACACATCCGAGGTGGACATCCGTGTTTCTGTTGATGGAAATGTGGAAGAAGTTGCCAACACGCCAATTTTCAGAGACCCAAACATGGATGATTTGTGCGTGGATTGAACGCCGCGCCATCTTGCATGTCATTGCGAGCGCACGTTGCGAAGCAATCCCCTCTTGAAACAGGAGATTGCTTCGCCCGCGGGCTGCAACTCCCGCAGCGCGTCGACCTTCATTCCTTGACCCCGATCATGTCAGCACCTTTTAGATTAGCTCTAACTACTCGTGCATTAATCAGTTTTGCCTTGCTCAAATTAGCACCGCTTAAATCAGCATTGGTCAAGTTGGCACCACTTAGGTTGGCATTCTTTAAGTAGGCACCATCCAGATAAGCATTCCTTAGATTAGCGCCGCTAAAATCAGCGCCTATCATGTGTCTTCCACTCAGCTGAGCCCCACTCAAGTCACATTCGCTCAACTGTGGAGCACCTGGCTGATCTATAAGATCATCAAGTTCTTGTTGTGTGAATTGCATAAGACACTTCTCTAAGATAGCCGAACCTCTTGCGACGAATCCTACCACTCTCCCTTGACCACCCTATCCAGCACGGACGGTATCTCGCTCACTACGTTCGGGGACGATGTCGACGTCCGCCCCGCTATTCGAGCATTCACGGACAAAATTCGTGGACAGATTCTTCCCATCATGCTTCTCCTCCCCCAAGTATACCCCCGCCACCTGCTCCCAATCGTCAATCGTAAATCATCAATCCAAAATCATATATAATCCCACCCTATGACCTCCCTTACCATCATCGGCGGCGGACTAGCTGGAAGCGAAGCCGCGTGGCAGGCCGCCCAGCGCGGACTCAATGTACGCCTCTACGAAATGAGACCCGCCAACCCCACCGGTGCGCACCTCACAGGCGACCTTGCCGAACTGGTCTGCTCCAACTCGCTTGGCTCGAATCTGCCCGATCGCGCCTCTGGTGTGCTCAAAAACGAGTTGCGCCTGCTCAACTCCATGCTGTTGGAATGCGCTGAAGAATCCGCTTTGCCTGCAGGCGCGGCGCTGGCTGTGGATCGCGAGTCCTTTGCGCGGCGAGTTACAGAAAGGATTCAGAGTCATCCCAACATCGAGGTCATCCGCGAAGAGATGAAAGAGATTCCAGACTCGCCCGTCATCGTCGCCAGCGGCCCGCTCACTTCCGAGAGCCTCTCGCAATCCATTGCAAAACTCAGCGGCGAGGAACACCTCTTTTTCTTCGACGCCATCGCGCCCATCGTCCACGCCGAATCCATCAACATGGAGATCGCCTTCCGCGCCTCACGCTACGGTGCGCAAAGCCGTCCTTCGACTACAGATACCGCAACAAACGCGGCATCCTCCGCTCAGGACGATGAAGGCGATTACATCAACTGTCCTTTCACCAAAGAGGAATATTACGCATTCGTCGAAGCGCTTCAACATGCCGAGCGCATACAACTGCATTCATTTGAAGAAGCGATTCGCACCGGCGTGAAGGCTGGTCAATTCTTCGAGGGCTGTCTGCCCATCGAGATCATTGCCGAG
>JBBIUO010000166.1:2226-8918 GCA_037440205.1 Chloroflexota bacterium | reverse complement strand
TCAACCCTTTGCTTCTAAAAAATGCTTGACAAACTCATAGTATTCGCAATGACATGGAGAAAGATAGTTGATCAAAGTCGCCATTGTTTCGCCCAACGCCGCATTGCGAATCGGCTTGCGTGAATTGCTTGGCAGGCAGGCCGATATTAAAGTAGTCGGCGAAGCAATTGACCTTGAAAGCGTACATGAAATCGAGACCGAGGTGCTTGTGCTTGCCTCGGTCTCTTCTGCGCGTTTGCTGGAAAGGAAATTCACCTGCGCGATTTTGTTTTTGACGGATGACGTGGAGTCGGTTCGCTCTGTGTTGAATTCGAATGCGCGCGCGTGGGGCCTGCTCCCGCTGGATGCAACGGAGGATGAACTGGCGGCGGCAGTCCATGCAGTGGGGGAGGGACTCTGGGTCGGCGCACCAGGCCTGGTCGGGGAAATGATCCGTTTTCCGGGGCGAAGGGAATCTTTGGGGGAAGAGTCTCTACCGGAGCCGTTGACTGCCCGGGAGTTTGAAGTCATTCAATTAATGGCGCAGGGATTGGCGAACAAACAGATCGCGCTTTCGCTGGGGATCAGCGAGCATACTGTGAAATTCCACCTCTCATCCTTGTATGCAAAATTGGGGATATCGAGCCGCACGGAGGCCATCAAACGGGGAATCGAACTTGGCTTGATCTCGTTGTAATTCACCGTACTGCAAAGTTCACCTTGCGCGCACACGATGAATCGCCAAATACAGGCGCAAAGTAAACTTTGCGGTACTGGTAAATTGCCCCTACCGCTTTCTATGAAACAATAGGGGCATGACCACGATGAATGTGATGACCACCCCCATGAGCATGATGCCATCTGTTGAGCCGACTTCGGAGTCATCCTCCGCCGGCGGCGTTTGGGTGATTTGCATTGCAGGGAATGCGCCCGCCTGGTTTTGCGCCGATGCAAGGGAGTGATTGGCATCCACATTCACAAGCGCAACAAGAAGGAGGAGAAAAACGAGGGCAAGCCCAAAAACGTAAATTGTTTTCATGTTGTTGTCGGAAATAATTGTATCATGGCTCGAAACCTCATAAATTAACCCTTTTATGTACTTTTCTGCACTTTCGATGTATAATGCGCCGAGTTGTTTGCTGGCGGGAGGCTGGCAAAAGACTATTTTTGGAGAGAGTGTGGAAGCAATTGCGCGGTACCTATTTCCTTTCCTCGTCCTGATGTGCATCGGGACGGGTTTTATATATATAAACTTTTTAGCGGTGGGTCGGCCCTCATTTTGCTTCGTAACTTTTAAAACTTTCACCTGTTTGTATAGTTGTAAATTAGCCTGTACCGCCCGATAAAACCGGCGGCGACGGGCTTAAAGTTTAATTTCAGGAGCATCCATGATAAAAAGACTTCTCGACTGGCTGAAACAGCCGCTCGGTCTGATCGCGGTGGGGATTGGGTTCCTGGCGCTGTTCAGCATCGCGGCGTACGGTCTCTACCTCACTCAACAGCCGCCTGCACAGCCAATTCAATTCCCGCATAAAACGCATGTTGCCTTTGGCATTCAGTGTTTGTATTGCCATCCGGGCGCATCCAAAGGGCCTGCGGCAGGCATTCCCGCACCGGCCAAGTGCTGGGGTTGTCATCAACAGATCGCAAAGACCCAGACAAGCGTCCTGCTTGCGCCATTGAAGGACGCCGTCCTTAGCGGTACGCCCATTCAATGGGTGCCAGTGGCGCAGGTGCCGGACTTCGTTCAATTCAATCACCGGGCGCACATTGCGGCGGGAAAGAACTGCGAAGATTGCCACGGCGACATGACCCAGGTGACCATTGCCCAGAATCCGCAGGTGTTCAACATGGGGTGGTGTCTCAATTGCCACATCCAGAATGCCGGTGAAGATCAGGCAAAACTGGTCAAACTCACCGATTGCGGCACGTGTCATTATTAAACCGGGTGAAAGGAAAACCATATGAGCCAACAATTTTCCCGGCGTGATTTTCTCAAACTGGCTGGTGTGGGAGCGGCAACCACCGCCATCCTCACCGGTTGCGGGCCGGCTTCGCGCTACGTCAAACGCGAGCCGTACATGCAAATGCCCGAATACAACTACAACGGCCAGAGCACTTATTACGCCACCACTTGCCGCGAATGCGCGGCAGGCTGCGGACTCATCGTCCGCACCATGCAGGGACGCGCACTCAAGACCGAAGGCAATGCGAACAACCCGCTGAACCTCGGCAAGACCTGCGCGCGCGGTCAGGCCACCTTGCAGGGGTTGTACAACCCGAACCGGGTTCAAGGTCCCATCAAACACGGGCGCGGTGAACGTTTGTATGACACCTTCTCGAATCCATATAACGACGACATCAAAAACGCGCCATCGAATATGAGTTGGGATGAAGCGACACAGGCTGTGGCCGACGCCCTCAAGAATAACAAACCCGATGAGATTGCCTTCCTCATGGGCATGGCCCCGGATCATCTCTTTGACCTGGTAACTGATCTGGCGAACGCGACCGGCATCAACGCCCCGGTGCGATTTGGCGCGCTTCCCATGTTCGAAGCCCGCGCCACCCTCACCAAAGCCGCCGGGAATCTTTTTGGCGAGGCCAGGCTTCCCTTCTTCGATGTGGGTGGGGCGCAGGTTGTCCTCTCCTTTGGCGCGAACTTCCTCGAAACGTGGATTTCACCCGTTTCATACACTCGCGGATTTGCCGGTCTGCGCGAAGCCCAGAGCAAGCAACGCGGAAAATTCATCCAGCTCGAAGCGCGGATGTCTTCCACAGCGGCGAAGGCCGATGAATGGATTCCGCTTCGCCCCGGGACCGAGGCGCTGGTTGCGTTGGCAATCGGCAGACTCGCCTCCGAATTAAAGGGCGGCCCCATGCCCCGCGCTTTTGCAAGCGTTGATCCGCTCGATGCGGCATCCAGATCCGGCGTCAAACTTGCCACGCTCCAGTACATCGCAGGATTCTTTGCCGGTGCAAATGGCGCGCTTGCCATCCCCGGCGGCTCGGCGCTCGGACAAAGCAATGGCCTGACTGTTGCCGAGGCCGTGCTCGCGTTGAATGCCGTGGCCGATAACTTTGGCAAACCCGGCGGCGTCTATTTCTCGCCGTTTGCCCCCAACCAGACAACCTATCAAAGCCCCGCCTCCGCAAAGGAAATGCAGGACTTCATCCAAAAGATGGCGGACGGAAAATTCAAGGTGCTGTTCGTGCATGGAGTCAATCCCGTCTTTGAACTTCCTGCCTCGCTGGGTTTCAAGGAAGCGTTGAAAGGTGTCGGGCAGGTGATCTCCTTTGCCATATTCCCGGATGAAACCGCGACCGAATCCGATTACGTTTTCCCCGATCATCACGGGCTTGAATCCTGGTGGTACCAGCGCGTAGCCACTGGCTCCAATCAACCTGTTCTTTCCGGCGCGCAACCGGTCGTTTCACCTTACTACGACACCCGTGCCACGGTAGATGTGTTGATCGCCGCCGCACAACTCGCCGGTGGCGCTTTTGCAACCGCCCTGCCTTTCAAAGATGAAGTTGAATTCCTCCAGAGCAAGATCGCTCCTTTGATGGCCGAAACGGATGGACTCTTCTCCGCGCCGGAGATCAACACCTTTATGGCTTACTTCCAGCAATACGGCGGCTGGTGGAAGGCATCGGATGGACGCGGCGTTCCCGGCACGGCGGATGTGCTCAGCCGCAACCTGGACGCGGCCGAAGCGGAGTTTGCCGGCGAAGGCGAGTTCTTCCTGTTCCCGTTCGTTTCACCGGCTTTAGCCGAGGCTGGCGCGAACAAGCCCTGGTTGCAGGAACTTCCCGACTCGACCACAACCGTCATGTGGAATTCGTGGGTCGAGACGGCGCGCGAACTGGGTCTCGAAGATGACGATGTTGTGAAGATCGTCAGCGATGCCGGGGAGTTGGAAGTGCCCGTTTACCGGTACCCAGCCATTCGTCCAGATACGATCGCAATTCCCTTCGGGCAGGGTCATACCGCTTATGGCCGATATGCCGAAAAGCGCGGCGCCAATCCCGCAGATTTGCTTATCCCGCACTTCAACGAGGCAGGCGATTTGGCGTTTGCCGGGGTGAAAGTCAAGATCGAAAAGACCGGCAGAAAACAACCGCTTTCACGCCTTGAAAGTATTATGGGTGTCTATGGCGTTGGTCTTGGAGAGGAGCAGTAATCATGATCAGACCTGATGAAGTCAAAATGAGCGCAGAGGAAACCGGCAAGTGGGGCATGGTCATTGACCAGGATATTTGCACGGGCTGTCAGGCTTGCGTGGCCGCATGTGCGATGGAAAACAATATTTCGTTTGTAGGTGAAGTGGATGCCGGTTACGGCCGCTCCATGCACTGGATCCGCATCGAGCGTTTCTGGGAGGGTGAGTACCCCGAAGTAAAGATGACCTCCAACCAGCCCATGCTGTGCCAGCAATGCGGACATGCCAATTGTGAACCGGTCTGTCCGGCATTCGCAACTGTCCATTCACAGGCCGAGCAACTGAACCTGCAAATTTACAACCGCTGTGTGGGTACGCGGTATTGCGCGAACAACTGCCCGTACCAGGTGCGTTCCTTCAACTGGCGCGATTACGCGCGTCCCGAACCTTTGTCGAATCAATTGAATCCCGATGTCACCGTCCGCCGCCGCGGCGTGATGGAAAAGTGCACCTTCTGCATCCAGCGCATTCACAAGGCGCAGGATAAGGCAAAATCCGAGGGACGCGAAGTAATGGATGGTGAATTCACCACCGCCTGCGCGCAGGCCTGCCCCGCGAATGCCATCGTCTTTGGCCGCGTGGACGATCCTGAATCGCTTGTATCGCAACTGGCTCGCCGGAGTCACGGCGTAAAACATCTTGAAGAACTTGGCACGCTTCCCAACGTGACCTACTTCAAGGGAGGGTAATTATGGCTGATAACAACAAACATGCGGAACATCATGCCCGCACCGAGGAACATTTCCGCGAAAAACATTTGATGCTCGACCCGCTTCCCCGCGGGCAAATGAACGAGATGGTCATGGATTCCATGCACACCACCTCATGGAAATTCTGGGTGGTCTTTGCGCTCTTGAGCGCGATTGTGGCCTACGGGTTGTTTTACTCGTGGGGGCGCATGATCCTGGAAGGCCTCGGCATCGCCGGTGTGAACCGCCCGTCGTACTGGGGTATCTTCCTCGTCAACACCGTGTTCTGGATCGGCATCAGCCATGCAGGCACGTTCATCTCGGCCATCCTGCGCGTGTTCAAGGCGGAGTTCCGCCGCCCGTTCACCCGCGCCGCAGAATTGATGACCACTTTCGGCCTGGTACAGGCCGGCTTCAGCGTGTTCATGCACATGGGCCGCGTATGGCTTTCCTACTGGCTCTTCCCATACCCCAACCAACGGCTGTTATGGCCGAACCTGCATTCCCCGTTGACATGGGACCTGCTCGCCATCACAACCTACCTGCTTTCCTCCACCATGTACCTGTTCCTGCCGCTCATCCCAGACCTGGCCATGGCGCGTGACCGCTCCACGGGCTGGCGCAAGACCTTCTATAAAATACTTGCGCTTGGTTTCCGCGGTACCGAAGGCGAGTGGACCCACCTGCGCAACGCCATGAACATCTTTGCCTTCGCGATCATCCCGGTCATGTTCTCCGTGCATACCATCGTGTCCTGGGACTTCGCCGCCGCCACCCGCCCCGGCTGGAATTCCACCATCTTTGGCCCGTACTTCGTTGTGGGCGCGCTTCATTCCGGCATGGGCGCTGTCGTCATGGTGCTGGCAATCGTCCGCGGAACCATGAAGAACATGAAATATTTCATCCGCCCCGAGCATTTTGAAGCCATCGGCAAACTCATGCTCATCATCTCCATGGCCTGGGCGTACTTCTTCTTCAACGATTACATGGTGCAATGGTATGGCGGCGACAAATGGACGCATCAACTGCTTCACTTCCACGAGGCGGGTCCCATGGGCTGGATGTGGTTTGCCATGCTGATCTTTAACATCGCAATTCCGTGGGCCGTCCTCTGGAACGCCAAGTGGCGCTCCAAACCCTGGGTTGCTTTCACCGTCGGGCTTTTTATCAATGTGGGCATGTGGTTCGAACGTTACATCATCGTGCCGATCTCCCTCAGCATTAACCGTATGCCGTTTACATGGCGCCTCTACCACCCCGGCGTGGAAATTCCGCTTGGCATCGGCACACTGGCCTTCTTCATCCTGCTTTACATGATTGCATCCCGCCTCGTTCCCCTCGTCCCCGTCTGGGAAGTGCAGGAAGGCCAGATGGCGCACGAACTCAAGAAATTTGGACGCGAGACCGTCGTCACGGTCAGCGAGTTGGAATAGGAGGAAGAAATGGCTGAAATTGTTGATTTATTGGCGGTCTTTCCCGACCTCGAACCTGCCGCTGATGCGATTGAGCATCTCCGCACCTTGGGCGTCCACGACGAGTGCATGAACATCATCTCCGGCATCCCGGTTACCGAAGCCATGCTGGGACGCCCAAGCCAGTGGACAAACGTTCCCCGGATTGCCCTGGGTGGAGCGGTTTTGGGTTTTCTTGGCGGGTCCTTCCTCGCTTTTGTCTCGCCGTACCTGTACCCATATCCCATTCAAGTGAGCACCCAGGCATACACCCCGGGTCCGCCCAGTGTCGTCGTATTGTTCGAGCTGACCATGCTCGGCATGTTGCTTTCCACCTTCCTCGGCGTGTT
>JBBIUO010000166.1:0-2216 GCA_037440205.1 Chloroflexota bacterium | reverse complement strand
CGACAGTTTCTTCCCCAACTACCGCCCCATGAAATATGTCCCCGAAGTGAGCGATGGGAAGATCTGCATCCTGATCGAATGCCCGCACGCCGATGAGAAGAAAATCATGGACGCCCTGAATAAACTGGGCGCTGAATCCGTGAAACCAGCGGAGGCGCTGCACCTATGAGACTTTTCAAACAACTTCTTGGAGTATCTGCCGTACTCGCCGTACTTGTTGGCATCCTGATGATTTTCGCCTACGATGTCATCAAAATTGACTGGGTCGTCTTCATGGAGATCCAACCGTCTTATGGCACGCAGGAAAATCCCCTGCCTGTACCTGCCCAGTCCATTCCAGTGGAAGGCCCGGCGTACATTCCCGGCGCGGGGGCGCCGCTGAACCCTGTGCCTGCCGATGAGACCTCCATTGCGCGCGGTGCGGAACTGTTTCAAATTCACTGCCTCATGTGCCATGGCGCAACCGGGCAGGGAAATGGGACGATCTCCGCGTTCCTCGTCAAAAAGAAACCCGCTGACCTGACCAGCGACCTCGTTCAAAGCAAGAGCGACGGCAGTTTGTTCCTCACCATCTCCAACGGCATCTTCAATCCGAACAACACTCTTTTCCCCGGAACTGAATTCTCGGGGCAAATGCCGCCCTTGAACGAGAACCTCACGGTCCGCGAGCGCTGGGATTTGGTCAACTTTCTCCGCACGCTAAAAGCGGCCGTGGCGCAGTAGGAGGGTATCAGAATGAAAAAAGACGATGTCAAAAGATATATCTACGGCGCGGTGATCGTATTCCTCGTTGGTGTGCTTGCGTGGATCGGCATTATCTATGTCAACGCATGTGGTTTTACGCTGACCTGTAATCGCGGCGCACAAAAAGTGGCGCGCACCCCCATCCCGACTCTCCTGCCAGCCACCCTGCCCGCCATGCAAATGGGAGACGGCATGGTAATGGCCTCGGATAAGTGCCGCGTCGCCGCAGTGGATTTGGTCGGCGCGTGGGTGGAGGCTGGCTCCTCCGAAACCGAGGCATTCCAATTCACCGACCTCAATGGCAGAAATTGTGAATCCACATTTGAAGAAGTGAAGCCTCTCTTCATTGATGCCAACTTCTGGTATTCCGGTTCGCTTTCCTGTGTCTCCTGCCATTCGGCGGACATGGCCATCTCCCTTGCCCAGTTGGATCTGAGCAGTTACGCCGGCATTCAGGCCGGTTCCCGCCGCGCCGATGCCGAATCCAAAGGCGCCGACATCCTCGGCGGAGGAAAGTGGGAAGGCTCATTGCTGTATGACTTCCTCACCACAGCCAAAGCCGACGTTCCCGGTCACACCGAAGCAGTTTCTGATTTGGTGATCTTTGCTGGAACACCGCTCCCGACTCCAACTGCTACACCGAACCCATAACGATTTTTGAATTAGGGATGACCCGATTTGTTTAATCGGGTCATTTTGGTTTAACGCAAAAGCGGGGAGGTGCAAAAAATCAACCCTGCGTCTTGGCGGCTTTGCGTTAAAGATTATTATTCAAAAGAGACTCGTTCGATGGCGAGCGCGAACCCAACTTAAAAACTGATGTTACGCAGCCACCCTAGATATGGGGGCAAAAACAGGAAGAAAACCCCTATATCTGGTGGTTTTTCGAAAAAAGTGCGTAACATCAGTTAAAAAGGGAACCGCCTTAGATAAAAAGGCGGTTTTTCTGGCGGAGAGGGCGGGATTCGAACCCGCGAACCTTTGTGGGTTACACGCTTTCCAAGCGTGCGCGCTAAGCCAGACTACGCGACCTCTCCAAATTCAGCGGGCAGATTATACCATGTGTTTTTTGGATGGCAATGTTCGAGTCACTTCTCAAATGGAAATACAAGATCGCTCGCGCGAAACACATTATATTTCTTCAACCCCGGTTCCGTTTCCCAGTGACCGCAGATTCCCAGATAGGTGCCGGGTTGGGGGAGCAGGTCGGTTGAAATGACGATCAAAGCCGGTTGGGTGGAAAGATAGTCCAGTGAAGACAAGATGGATGTGTATGGTCGGAGCGATTCAAAATACGAGATCAGGTTGGTATCCGCGAGATCGTGGACACTGCGGCTGAACGGGCCCTGGTGAAAATCTGGCATCCAGTCGAGGAACAGGTCCTTTTCGCGGCGGATGTTGATGAACGTGCCTGCGTCGAAGTGAATGGCAATTTTATCGTCGCCGGTCGGGCAGGAAAATTCAAACGATGG
>JBBIUO010000165.1:0-8920 GCA_037440205.1 Chloroflexota bacterium | reverse complement strand
CGCGACGGCCAGATGAAAATGTACGGCAAGATCGTGAGCGGTTCGTTCAGCGCAAATATGCTCATCACCGCAAGCGTCGGCATTGACGAAACAACCGGGATGCCCAAAGTCGAAGTGACATCCGTTGACCTCGGCCCCATCCCCGCGCCCGAAGGTTTGAACGCCGCCATCAACGCCATAATCGCGGAAGCCTTCACCGGTTCGCTGGGCCCGGCTGCAACCGGCTTTCGTTTGGAAGCGATTACCATCGCAGACGGCGTGATGACCATGACTGGAAGAATCAAATAGCGGCTGGATTATACCCGACATGCTTCGCCTCTCCCCTTCGTCGTCGCTCAGGACGCGCCCCGGCCTGCTTCTGTTTCTATTCACATTTCTCTGGCTGACGGGTTCCTGCCGTTCCCCGCAAATTGGCGAGCAGATCACCGTCACAGTCAACGCAGATGGGACAACAAAAGAAGTGAGCGTCACAGCGGGAAGCACAGCGGCGCAGGCGCTTCAAACCGCCGGAATCGTGCCGGGAAAATCGGATCGCTCCGAACCCCCGCTGTACACCGTGTTGTCCAATGGCGATACCATCAAATTGACCCGGGTCGAAGAAGTGTTCGAGACCGAGCAGGTGATCGTTCCATTCGAGCGGCAGATCGTGCGAAATGAAACCCTCCCCGAAGGCGAGACAAGGCTGGTGCAGGCCGGTGTGAACGGCCAGTTGGAAGTGACCTACCGCCGCATCCTCGAAGACAAGGTGGAGATCAGCAAAACATCCGTCAAGACCGTTGTGATCACCGAAGCCCTGCCGGAGATCGTCATGGTCGGCGCGCAATCGTCCTTCACGCCGTTGAACATCCCCGGCACGCTGGCGTATCTTGCCGGCGGCAACGCCTGGATCATGGAAGGCTCCACCGCCAACCGCCGCATCATCGTCAGCACCGGCGATCTCGATGGGCGCATTTTCAAGTTATCGCCAAACGGCGAGTATTTGATTTTCACGAGAAAATCCAAAAAGCCGGCAGACCAGGAGATCAATACCCTGTGGGTGGTGCGGACAAAGAACCTCGAACCCAAGCCTCTCTGGTTACAGGCGTATAATGTGGTGCATTTTGCCGAGTGGATACCGGGCACAAACTCGGTGGCTTACTCCACTGTGGAGCCGCGAAGTACCGCGCCCGGCTGGCAGGCGAATAACGATTTGTATCGAGTCAGCATCACGGGAGGCAGTCCGCGCAAAATGCTGGAGGCAAACAGCGGCGGCGTGTACGGCTGGTGGGGAATGTCGTTCGCTTATTCGGAGGATGGCAGGCTCGCTTATTCGCGTCCCGATGGGATCGGGTTGGTGGATCAGGACGGCGGTTATTTGAAGCCATTGCTGGGCATCACTCCGCTCAACACACACAGCGATTGGGCATGGATTCCTCCCATTGCCTGGGGCCCGGATGGAAAGACGTTGTATTACGTAAGCCACGCACCAGCGCCCGCACCCATCGTCGGGGAAGAGTCGCCATTTTTCGACCTCTCAGCTACCTCGTTCGAAAATGAAGCGACGGTCTCCATCATCGAAGCGGCGGGCATGTTTGCCTATCCTGCCGTATCTCCAGCACGATGGGACGGCAGGCAGAGGAATTATCAGGTGGCGTATTTGCAATCCATTTTCATCGAGCAAAGCGAGACGAGCCGCTACCGCCTGATGGTGATGGATCGCGACGGCTCGAACAGCAGAGCGCTTTTTCCGCCAGCAGATACAAACGGCATCGAGCCGCAAACCCCGGCATGGTCACCTGAACCGCTCGAAGGCCAGACCGGTGATTTTATTGCGGTCACCTACCAGGGAAATCTCTGGCTGATTGATAGTGGAAATGGCAAAGCGTATCAAGTCACCGGCGATGGATTGATCGTTGGGATAGACTGGAAATAAAACAAAAAAGGAATAAGAAATGCGAATTTTGATCACAGGCGCGGCCGGGTTTCTCGGCTCTCACCTCTGCGACCATCTGTTGAAGGATGGTCACGAAGTCATCGGCATGGACAATTTTGTCACCGGCAGTCCGGATAACATTGCCCATCTCGCGGACAACGATAATTTTTCTTTCTACAAACGCGACGTATCGAACTACATTTTCGTCCCCGGCAAAGTGGATGCGATCCTGCATTTTGCTTCGCCGGCCAGCCCAAACCCGCAATCGAAATCGGGATATTTCAATTTGCCCATCCAAACCATGAAGGCGGGCGCGCTTGGAACTCATAACTGTCTCGGCCTTGCGCGTGCGCAGAATGCAAAGTTTTTGCTGGCCTCCACCAGCGAAATTTACGGCGACCCCGAAGTGCATCCACAGGTGGAATCTTATCCCGGCAATGTGGATCCCATCGGCACGCGCGCGGTTTACGATGAAGCCAAGCGTTTTGCCGAATCGCTGACGATGGCGTATCACCGTTCGCATAACGTGAACACGAGCATCGTACGCATCTTCAACACCTACGGCCCGCGCCTGGACTTGGAGGATGGCCGCGCCCTGCCAAACATGATTCACCAGGCATTGCTCGGACAGCCGCTCACCGTCTATGGCGACGGCTCCCAAACCCGCTCATTCTGTTACGTGGACGATTTGATAGACGGCATCGTCAAACTGCTTTACTCCGACGAGCATTACCCGGTCAACATGGGCAACCCAAATGAAATGACCATCCTGCAATTTGCGGAGATCATCAACAAGGTCATTGGCAACAAGGCGGGAATCACCTACGTGGATGCGCGAAGCGAACGCGACCCACAGCGCCGAAGGCCGGATATTACCCGCGCCAAAACCATTTTGGGCTGGGAGCCAAAAATCAGCCTCGAAGAAGGCCTCCGCCGCAGTATTCCTTATTTCAAACAAAAACTGGGGCTTGCATGATTCTCACGGACGTAAAGGAACGCAACCGCTTCATGAAATTCGCGTTGGTGGGCGCGATCGGCGCCGTCATAGATTTCGGCGTGATGAACCTGCTTACCCATTTTACAGGTCTGTCCCTCGTCTACGCGGGGACGATATCGTTCGTCTGCGCCGTGGTCAGCAACTTTGTCTGGAACCGCTTCTGGACGTATCCTGAATCGCGCTCGCGTCCGCTCGTCAACCAACTGGTGATGTTTTTCATCGTCAATGTAGCCGGTGTGGCGATTCGCATTCCCACCCTGCATTACCTTGAACCGCCCATGCTTCGTTTCTTTGAGCGGATTTTCCACACCTCTCCCAACACCGCCGAATTCTACGCAAAGAACATCACCCTCGCCTTCGCGGTCGGAATCGTCATGATCTGGAACTTCTTTGTAAACCGTTATTGGACGTATAATGATGTAGATCAACAAATCGCTTGAAACGAGGTGGAACCATGGGCGCATCACAACCCGCTCTTATTCCCATCTACACCACCAGAGGCGATGCCGAAGCCTTTTTGGTCTACCCATATCTGTTCAACCGCAGCGGTGAGTGGGTCGGTTTTGTCAACCAGAAACGCGAAGTGTATTCCGTGCTTGGATATTTCGTCGGCACATTGACCAACGACCCGCGTATCATCGGCAAGCGGGCCACGTCCACGCTCAAACCCCGCCAGATTCCGCCGCCGCACCCCGGAAGAATTACACCGCCTGCCACAACTCCCCTTCCACGCATGATGCCCGACCTCGGCCCCTCGGCCATTGACATTTTGATGGAAGCCCCCGAACGCCTGCACACAACGGACGCCGGCGAACAACGACAAGACCTGGACTGATTCCCAAAAATGACAGAGACTCTCGCCTCAAAAAGTGCCCGCGACTCACGGGTTACACTTTCCCAATTAATGCATCCTGAACATGCCAACCTGCTCGGCAATGTGCATGGCGGCTGGATCATGAAACTGGTAGATGAAGCTGGCGCGCTTGCCTGTATGCGACATGCGAAAAAGAAAGTCGTCACCGTGGCAATTGACTCGATGACCTTTCGACAACCGATCAAGATCGGCGACCTCGTCATCCTCAACGCAGAAGTGACCTATGCTGGCCGCACTTCCATGGAAGCGGAAGTGCAAGTGGTGGCGGAACATCCCGTCACAGGCGAGCGGATGCACACCAACACCGCCTATCTCGTTTACGTGGCATTGGATGACGACGGCCGTCCCACCTCCGTCCCTGCCCTGCTCACAGAGACCGAGGAGGAAAAACAGCGCATGGAACAGGCCAAAAAACGGCAGGCGCATCGCATCTCGCAAAAATAGATTCATCCCGCCGTGACAAAAATCCGCCAGCATCCCATTCTCGCCCTGTTGCTCATCAACATCGTGGTTGGTCTGTTTACCTTTCGCAGTTACGGCTTGTCGTGGGACGAGCCGCTTTTTTATGATTATGCCAGCGCGCTCGGATATGCCTACTCTCCCAGGGAATGGTTCAGCGGGAATTTCAACCTTGAAAACGCCTACGGCTCCAGCGGGTCAGACCATGCCAATCGCGGCCCGGCGTACATCCTGCTCGCGCAACCTGTCGTTTCCCTGCTCGAAGCAATTGATTTAGATCAAGCCTCCGCCTGGCATCTTGTTAATTTTCTGACGTTTCAATTCGGCGTCTATCTTTTTTATCGCCTGTCAAAACGGTGGATGAACGAACCTGCCGCGTTGACGGCATCCGCTTTGTTCGCCTGGCAGCCGCTTTTGTGGGGGCATTCCTTCATCAACCCCAAAGACCCGCCGTTTCTCGTTTTCTTCCTCGGGGCTGTTTGTTTTGGGCTCGAGATGGTGGATTTTTTATTCTTGCGTAAGCGACGCGCAAAGCGTCTAACGTCGCTGGATGCGTTAGAGAACGCATCCTACGCGCGTATTATAGGGTTTGTATTACTTGCCGCCTTTTTCCTCGGCATTGCCACATCCATCCGCGTGCTTGGGCCGCTGGCTGGTCTGCTGGTCGGAATGTACGCCCTCGGCCAAATCAAGAAAGACAATTTCCTCACGCTGATAAAACATCTTTCGACGTATGCAATTCTCGCAGTACTGATCGCCTTCGCCACATGGCCGTATTTGTGGGCAAATCCAATTCAAAGATTCATCGAAGCCTTCGGTTTCATGTCTGATAACCCCACGCAATTGCAGGTGCTGTTCAACGGTCAACTCTACCGCGCAGACGAACTTCCCCGCCGCTATCTTCCCATTTTACTAAGCCTGACTCTCACAGAGCCTGTCCTTCCGCTTTTCCTCCTCGGTCTGAGCATCGTTGTCTGGAAAAAAATCGCATCCGCCAAAACTGGTCACTCATTACTGATCACTGATCACTGGTCACTGGTCACTGATCACTGGTCACTGGTCACTGTCTTCCTCTGGTTCCTCATCCCCTTTCTCTACGTTATCCTCCGCAAGCCGCCCATGTATGATGGCTATCGTCATTTTCTTTTCATGCTCCCGCCGCTGTTCATCTTTGCGGGATTTGCATTTGAAAAAATATTCGAAGCAATAAGAACACACTGGGTTTCAATTGCGCTCGTCGCCATTCTGCTTGCGCCCCCAATTTACAGTTCGTTCCAACTTCACCCCTATCAATATGCGTATTACAATTTATTCACCGGAGGCACGAGCGGCGCATTCCGCACCTACGAAACGGATTACTGGCTGACCTGCTACAAAGAGGCCGTCGAAGGATTCAACGAGCCAAACGCGCAACTCTTTGTCAAACGCGAGCCAGCCATTGCAGATTATTATGCCGATGGAAAAATCCACATTCGTGATTACCGCGCAGAGTTCGGCGAGATGCAACCCGGTGATTTTGTCCTCGTCAACACACGCGCGAACGAGGATATCAAAACATTCAAGGATGCACCCGTCGTCCTCCAAATCCGCCGCGGCAACGCGGTATTCTGCGAGATAAAACAAATCCCATGAACACACATCGTGAACGCATCCAGGCCTGCCTCAACGGCCAGAAAACAGACCGCACTCCCATCGCGCTTTGGCGTCACTTCCCTGTAGATGACCAGAACCCCGAGTCACTCGCGGCTTCCACGCTGCATTTTCAGGAAACCTACGACTTCGACATCGTGAAAGTCACGCCCGCCTCTTCGTTTGCCGTGAAGGACTGGGGCGCAGACGACAAATGGATGGGCGACGCGGAAGGCTCGCGGCAATACATAAAACGAGTCATCCACAAGCCGGAGGATTGGGAGAATCTGCCCGTGCTCGATCCCACACCCCCGCATCTGGCGGGACAATTGGCCTGCCTCCGTTTAATTCGGCAGAATCTCAGCCCAGACACTCCCCTGATTCAAACCATATTCAATCCGCTGGCGCAGGCGAAGAACCTGGCAGGCAATGACACGCTGATCGCGCACATTCGTCAATACCCCGAAGCCGTGATGAAGGGATTGGATACCATCGCAAAGACGACGGTGAAATTCATCGAAGCCGCAAGCGAAATCGGCATTGATGGAATTTTCTACGCCGTGCAACACGCGCAGGCAAACCTGCTTTCCGTTGACGAATACCGCGCCTTCGGGCTTCCCTTCGACCAGCAGGCGTTGATCCCGACCAAAGACCTGTGGTGCAACATGCTTCACTTGCATGGGAAGGATGTGTATTTCTCCCTGCTTCGCCTGCTCGACTTCCAAATCGTCAACTGGCATGACCGCGAAACACACCCGTCACTGGCCGAGGCGCACAGTCTTTTCAAAGGGGTGTTGTGCGGCGGCCTGAGGCAGGACACTCTCGTTTTGGAGGATCAGGCCAAAATCAAGGAAGAAGCGGCGGATGCCATCCAGCAGACGAAGGGACGCAAATTCATCCTCGGTACAGGCTGCGTTGTCCCCATCACCGCCTCGCACGGAAATTTGATGGCCGCAAGGAAAAGCATCGAATGAGTTTGCGAGTCATCGCCGGGAAGGCGAGGGGGAGAAAATTGAAGTCGGTGCCCGGCGACACAACCCGCCCCGTGATGGATCGCGTGAAGGAGGCGCTGTTCAACATCCTCGCCGATGACGTGATCGATTCAAACTGGTGGGACTTGTTCGGCGGCACCGGCGCGATCGGCATCGAAGCCCTGAGCCGCGGCGCATCGTTCGTGCGATTCTCGGATTTGAACCGCGCGCCGATAGAAACCATCAGGGAAAATGTGGAGCACTGCGGATTTGCAAAACAGGCAGAGGTTCGCCGCGGGAATGCTTTTGCGATGCTTTCATCGAAGGCCGATAAAATTTTTGAATACATCTACATCGCGCCGCCGCAATACAAAGGGATGTGGGCGGAAGCCTTGAAACTGGTGGACGAACACACAGATTGGCTGACAGACGATGGAACGGTGATCGTGCAAATTGACCCCACTGAATATCAAAAAGTGGAATTGTCGAATCTCGAAGAATCCGAGCAGAGAAAGTACGGAAGCACGCTGTTGATTTTTTATGACCGATGACCGTCAGTATTGACAAGGCAATAGTTTCAAATTTGCCAGCGCATACTTCCCTGGCAAAACCCTAAAGGTCTTTTCTATCTGTCAGGAATTTGCGAAGGTTGAGGAGACCTTTAGGGTTTCGTGTACGGTAGAGAAGTTTCAAACAAAACGGAGGATGTCATGGAAAATACTGCGGTGGGTCTTTCAAGTTTCATTTGCATCTTTGGAATATTCCTTTTTATGCTGATGGTGATACTGTCCACCAGTATTCGCATTGTGAGGGAGGATCAACGTTTATCCGTCTATCGTCTTGGGCGGTACATCGGAGACAAAGGCCCGGGTCTTGTCATGGTCATACCAATCGTCGACCGTGCGATTATGAAGGATGTAGGCAGTGTGGAAAGAACGCCCAGCACAAGATTGGTGGGCGCCGTGGGCGAAACGCGCACAAGTGTTTACACAGACGGGAAGGTCTTTCTGGCAGGAGAAGAATGGGAGGCCATGAGTCAGTCTCCCATTTCGCCCGGTCAGCGGGTGCGCGTGTTGAAAATGATTCTCGAAGTGGAAAAGGAGTAGCCAGAAGATTACGGTTGCTCCCTGCGCCGTCCCCGGCGCAGGGCTTTCCTCACGCACCTGCCTTGCAAGGAATCGCCGCCGGGGACGGCGGCTTTGAGCCTGAAAAGTGGAAAAGAAATGGCCGCAAAGTTTTTCACTTCCACGGCGAGGCGATGATCGCAGTGTTCGCATCCGCCGCGTGACCGAGGAAGGGCAATCCCCACGCTTCAGAGATGGTCTTCAAAATCGAGTAATGGGTGTAGGGAGTATTATCCTGATAACTTTGTTTCACCTGTGGAGAAATGAGAATCGTGGCAACACGCCCGCCCGCCGATTCGGGAAGTCCACAACAGGAATGATCGCCCTGCCCTTCGTCCCAGGTAAGGATGATGAGGTAGGGTTCGCCTGTCGCTTCGAAGGCCGAGTAAAGTTTTTCCACCTGCTCCTTCAGCCAGCCGTCGGCGAGTTCAAGTTCACAGTCATGCGCGGAGTAACAAATATCGGGCGTGATGAAGATGAAATTGGGCAGGTCGCCGGCGGCAATATCTTCGTCCAATTGCGTGAGCGGGACGACACTGCGCGCGCATCGTTCCGGGTCCAAACGAATCGAATCGAAATACATAAATGGGTTGTGCTTTTGCACGTAACGCAGGGTACTGCCGGCAAAGCACGGCTCAGGCATGTCATCCTGGTAGGTCTTCCACGTGCGGCCGCTTTGCTCGATGAGATCGGGCAGGCTCAAAAAATTGATATAGCAGTCTTCGCAGTCGTTGGTGATGCCGAAAGTGTCGCCGCTGATCAGGGCGAGGTAATTCGGCAGGCTGGGATGCGCAACCGCGTAATGCTGGGTCAGCAGGGTGTAGGAACCGGCGATCAAATTAAAGTATGGCATTTTACTGTTGCCGATGACGGTGCCAAACTCCTTGTTCTCGAAGATGAGGATCGCGATGTGGGAAAAATCTGGGACGAGGCGCGGAGGCGTGGAAGTGGACT
>JBBIUO010000164.1:303-8947 GCA_037440205.1 Chloroflexota bacterium | reverse complement strand
CCCCGGCGGCGTCCTGCGGGGAAATCCTGCGCCGGGGACGGCGCAGGGAGCGACCTTGCGCTGTAGTACTACGCCACCAGCAAAATCACCAGCCCGATCAACGCAGGCAGGGCCTGAATATAAAATATCCGCTTGCTGACCGTGAACGCGCCGAAGAGTCCCGCGATGACCACACAACTCAGGAAGAAAATCTTCACCGGGTCGCCCGCGAAGATTCCCCAGATCAATCCCGCCGCGAGAAAGCCGTTGTACAACCCCTGATTTGCCGCCAGCGTTTTGGATTGCGCCGCAAATTCCGCTGTCGTGCGGAACGCCCTGCGCCCGGCGGGTTGGTCCCATAGGAACATTTCGAGGATGAGAAAGTAAGTATGCAAAAGAGCCACGATACCGGTGATGATATTTACAATGATGTCCATTTTTTCTCCTTGTTGTTTCTGTCATTGCGAAGGCCCTGATTGCCCAAAGAAATCTCTTCGCAGTGGCACGGGTAAAAAAACTTTGCACGATGATACCCTACAAAAAATAAAAGTCGGAGCCAAAATTGGTCCCGACTTTTGATTCAAGTAATTTGGTTTACTTTTTCCTGCCAGCCTTCTTCACAACCTTTTTCACAACAGCCTTCTTTACGGGTTTCCTCACGGCAACTTTCCTGGCAGGCTTTTTCGCAACGGCTTTCTTTGCAACCGGTTTCTTGACCGTTTTCCTGGCAACCGCCCTCTTTGCAGACGCCTTCGCGGCGGGAGCAGTGACCGCCTTCGGCGTCTTATCCATCCACTCGATGATCGCATCACCGAACTCGGAGCATTTGATTTCCTTTGCTCCATCCATCAGGCGGGCAAAATCGTAGGTGACGGTCTTCGCCGCGACAGCGCCTTCCATGCCTTTGACGATCAAATCCGCGGCTTCGGTCCAGCCCATGTAGCGCAGCATCATCTCTCCCGAAAGAATGACCGAGCCGGGGTTGACCTTATCCAGGTCGGCGTATTTCGGCGCGGTGCCGTGAGTCGCTTCGAAAATGGCGTGACCCGTTTCGTAGTTGATGTTTGCACCAGGCGCGATGCCGATCCCGCCAACCTGCGCCGCGAGCGCGTCGGAGAGGTAATCGCCGTTGAGATTCAACGTGGCGATCACGTCATAGTCACGAGCGCGGATGAGCGTGAATTGCAGGCTCACATCGGCGATTGAATCTTTAATCAAAAGCATCTTCTTCCACTTGCCGTTCCCGTGCGTATCCCAAAGTTTCAACGCCTCTCCCACTTCCTGTTTGATGTCGTTCTGTTGCGCGGGACTCATCATGTCGAAGCCGGGGTCAATCATCTTGGCATTTTCTTCCACAGAAAGATTCGGGTTGGATTCCTTGTTTCCGAGGATCCAGGTTTCCCGTTCGGTCACGATGCGGTCACGGAATTCGCGCTTGGCGAGCGTGTAACCCCAATCCTTGAACGCGCCTTCGGTGAACTTCATGATATTTCCTTTATGCACAAAGTTCACGCTCTTGCGATGGTTATCCAACGACCACTGAATCGCGGCGCGGATGAGTCGCTCCGTGCCTTCCACAGAAACAGGCTTGATGCCAATGCCCGCCGTCTCGGGGAAACGCATCTTGGCGTATTCCTTTGGGAAGGCTTCCTTGAAAAGATTCTTGAATTTCTGATTATCTTCCGTGCCATACTGGAATTCGATACCTGTGTAAATATCTTCGGTGTTCTCGCGGAAGATGACCATGTCCACGTATTCGGGATGAAGCACCGGCGAAGGCACACCCTTGTACCAGCGCACCGGGCGCTGGCACACATATAGATCTAAAATTTTGCGGAGCGCTACATTCAACGAACGGATGCCGCCGCCAATCGGTGTGGTGAGCGGGCCCTTGATGCCCACCAAAAATTCCTTGAACGCTTCGGTGGTCTCATCGGGCAACCAACTTTGGAACTGCTTGAACGACTTCTCGCCCGCGTACACTTCCATCCAATGGATTTTGCGTTTGCCGCCGTATGCCTTCTGCACCGCCGCGTCGAACACGCGCACCGACGCGCGCCAGATGTCGCGTCCTGTGCCGTCGCCTTCCACAAACGGGATGATGGGATTATCGGGAACCTGTAATTTCCCATTCTGGATCGAAATCTTCGCCCCGCCTTCGGGGACTTTTACGTTAACGTATGCCATATCTACCTCTTTGGTTTATAACGCGAGACGTTTCGCGGTCTCGCCATGATTTGGATTTGCGGCATCAATCCCGCATTACAGACTGATTTGCGCGCGGATTATATCATGCGGATTTTTCCCGCCTTTCAGTGACGATTGTCATGACATATGGCCTGATTTAAGAGCATTCTTTTTGCGCATCCTTCGACTACGAAACAAAGTGTTCAAAACCTTTTGCCGCGAATTTCGCAGATGTACGCGGATTTTTTAAACCAATTCGCGATAATTCGTGTAATTCGCGGCTGAGGCGCTTGTTTCTTCCCCTTGGAACCTCGCGCCTTTCCGCGCTGTGGTTATACTCAGGATGAAGATAATCAGTACTTCACGAAAGCGCGTAATTGGCGTTCTCTAACGCCTAATTTGCGCCAGAGAGCGCAAACTACGCGAGGTTTTCGTGATCTACTGATAATATCTTTTGATAGGTGCGGTGGATTTTGTAAAAATCAATGCCGAAGTTTTCGAGATCGCGCTGCATGGATTCGTTTTCCACGCCGATTTGAACGACCTCGGCATGGCGGAAACGTCCGCTTTCCTTCACAGACTTGAACATTTCGCTGTACAAAATCGCCATGCCGCCGGAGCCGCGATATTCGGGGATAAGCCCCGCGCCGTTGATGTCGAGCCGGTCGGTTCTTTTGAGTTCCCGCAAGATGGTCAGCCAGCCGAAGGGAAACAACTTCCCTTTGATCTTCTGCAAGGCCGCAGACATGTTTGGGTAGGCAAACAAAAATCCGACGGGTTGTTCACCCTTCATCACGATCTTGATCAACTTTGGGTCGGCGAACCAGATCATTTGATTGGCGATGACGTCCGCTTCCTCGTCGGTGACGGGGAAGTTACCGGATGTATCGCCGAGGGTGTGGTTGTACAAATCCTTTAATTTCGGGACGAGCCCGCGCAGGTCGGAACGTTTTTCGTAGCGGGCGATGTGAAGTCCGCGGCGCTTGACAATGCGCTCCGCCAGTTCATGGATGCGGTCGGGAAATTGGATGTCGGTGCCGATGTAGCCGGAAACGGCGTCTTGATCGGGTTGGAATCCGCAGGCTTCGATGAGGGCGGGATAATAATCGGGGTTGTAGGGAAGCCCAAAGGCGGGCAGATGCTCGAAGCCTTTGACGAGAAGCCCGAATCCATCCATCGGCGTGAAGCCTTTGGGACCGACGATTTTGTTCAAGCCGCGTGAACGCGCCCAAGCGAAGCCCTTGTCGAACAGTCCACGCGCAGCTTCGAGATTATTCTCGCATTCAAAGAGATAGAAGAAGGCAGTGGCTTCGCGGTTGAATTCGTTGTAGGGACGATTATCCAAAACGGCGAGGCGGCCAATGGGACGCGCCCCATCGTAAGCGATAAAAAATGCGGCGTGGGAATGCTTATAAAACGGAAACCGCTTTCGGTTAAGTCGGATGCGTTCGTCCATTTGCAAAGGTGGCACCCACTGGGGAATATCCCTGTAAATGGAAAAGGGCAAGCGGAGGAAATCCTCCACCTGTCTTTTATTTTCGAGATTGATTTGGGTGATATGCATGATTGTGGTGCAAACTTAAGTTTGCGTTACATCACTTTCGCGCGTTCCGCCATTTGATTGCGGAGATCGCGCGAGTCCTTGTCAATGGTGAAGATCGCGCCGAGGTAAAAGAAGAAACAAAGAATCCAGGCCACGGTGCAGATGAGCAGGATGGCGGTCTTCAAGTCGTAGGCATCTGCGATGAAGCCGGTGATGATGGGCGCAAACGCCGCGCCCGCGTTCTCGATGAAGTATTCTGCCGCCTGCGCGGTGGAACGGACTTCCGGCACAGTCACATCATACACGGTGGCGATGACGTTCGCCGATGAAAGCGGCATGAAGATGGCGGTGAGACACATGAAGACGAAGAATTGATTCTTCGCTTCGAGCGGCGTGGTGATGGCAAGGTACATGAACAACGCGCCCATCAACACGCCGATGCTCGAAACGACGATGCGGCCTTTGTTCGTGCGTTTGAAGGCAAAGTCGCCAAGCGCGCCGCCGATGAAATATCCGCTGGCAAGAATCAAAATTACGGGCGCCATCGTGAAGAGAATGCTGGTTGGATCGTAGCCGCGTTCTTTTTCAAGGTAGGCGAAGAAGAAAAACGTGATCACGTTCCACGGAAAGACGCCCGCAAAGCCTTGCAGGAACACGAACCACATCGTCTTCTTTTTGAAAATCTCTTTGGCTTCGGCCCACGAGAATTTAAACGTCTGCATCTCGGCCATGTTTTCGAATTCGGGTTCGGCCTTGCCGCGCGGCATTTCCTTCACGCCGAAATAAATCAGCACGGCGATGATCAACCCCAGCGAGCCGGTGATGTAAAACACGCTTCGCCACCCGCCGATGGCTGGCGCAACCATCAGGGCAAGGATCATCCCGACGAGATAGCCGATGGGCTGCGCCAACTGCAAAATGCCGTAAATTTTTCCGCGCAGGTTGGGGCCGAAATAATCGGCGATCAACGTGTACAAGCCGGGATAGGAGGAGTCATCAATGCCGGTGGAGGCGCGTGTGGTCAAAAATCCGCCGTACGTCCGCACAAGGGCATTGAGCCACGTGGTCGCGCCCCAAATGAACGAAGCCAGTGAAAGCAATTTTGTGCGCGAGTAACGGTCGTATAAATATCCCCAGATCGGGTACAGCACGGTGGCGACGATCAACGCGCCCGAATTGATCAATCCCCATTGCTGGTTATTGAGATGGAATGTCTCGCTGATATCCACCTGCATCGAGCCGATCATCAATTTATCGGTCTGATGCAGCAGCATGAAGAAAAAGAAAACAACGACGACGAACCAGCGGTAGCGCGAATGTTCCTGGGACATGGGGGCCTCGTGGATTTACGATTTTGGATTGACGATTTACGATTTACGAATTACGTATTGCGCGTTCTGTTTTGTTTCCCAACATTTTACCTGTCTACATGTTTACCTGTCTACATGTTTACATGTTTACTTGCCCACATGTTTCCCTGCCTACATATCCGTTTCTTCCGAAATGATCTCCCACGCGAGTTTTTGCAATTCATCCGCGTCCTTCACTTTTGCCGCATCGAAATACTGCGCCAGCAAATCGAGCGGACTCAAACTGCTCACCACCTGTCCCTCCGGGATGCGCACGCGCGCCTCACTTTGCGGCCTCTTCACGAGATGAAATTCAAACGCGCCTTCCGCGTATTTTCTCAACGCGGCTTCATCAATCAACGTATCCCATTCTCTTGGATATTCCACCGATAAGCGGACAATCGCCTCAGACATTTCCTTCGGGCTGGGCAATGCGTCCTTAAGGGCATTGGTCGCATCTTCACTTGACCTGAGAACTGTTCGGCGGTCAATGAACTTTCTCGTCCCTTTGAGTTGATTCCACTCCACCCGCGTGTCTTTTCCATTTTCAATCTCGGCAATGATGAAGAACCGATCCTCTTTTGCCTCGCCAAAATCCACGCGCTCGATGGAGCCGGGATAAATCACCGGCGGCTGATTCCCTTCATTTACATCCTGCGGCTTGTGAATGTGTCCCATCGCCACGTAACTGAATCTTGGGTTTTTTACAAGGCTTCCCGAAAGCACGAGGTCGTTGCCCAGCATGACGAGTCTCTCGCCGCCGAATTTTGCGCCTTCGATGGATGCGTGCGCAGTGAAAATGATGGGCAGATTTTTGTCGGCTTCGCTGATCCAACCTTCGACGAGGTCCGAGATTCGTTCTTCGATATTCGAAAATATCTTTTCCGATTCTGATCCGCTCATTTCGAGATTAGCCATCAATCCGGAACGCGCAATCCACGGCATGGCAATGACCTGCACAGGCACATTCCACAGGTCATCTGGTTTTAGAAAACAAGGTTTGTCCAGTACCTTCACGAACGGCACCTGCAATGTCTTGAATTCCTGAATTGCGTGGGCGCGTCCCGCTGCCGGGGAAATATCGTGGTTGCCGATCAAAAGTAACGTGGGAATCTTCGCCTGCGACAGCCGCATGATACGCCTGCCCCATTCGCGTTGAAACGTCGGCGCGGGGGAACGGTCCTTGTAGGCATCGCCCGCAAAGATGACCATGTCCACTTTTTCAGAGATGGCCGCATCCACAATCGCATCCAGCGACTTGAGAAAATCAAGCACGCGCATGGGCAGTCCCGTTTCGGGATCGTGGCGGCCATAGTTGGCCATGTCAATGTGGGCGTCAGCGAAATGAAGGAGTTTCATGGTCGCGTGGTCGGATGGCCGGTTAAAGCCTCGCCTGTTTTGCAAGCGTCATGATGGATGAAAGCGGCAGGACAGTAACCTTTTCTCCGAGTGGATAAGAGGTTTTGCCTGGATAAATGACAATCAACTGGTCGAGCTTTAAATCCTCCAGCGCGATCCTCATGGATGGGGTGAGACGCGGCGCATCCATGCGTTTGCATTCCACGCCAATCTTTCGTCCGTTCTTGAGAAGCAGGAGATCCAATTCCGCGCCGTTGTGAGTGGCCCAATAATAGACATTGTCTGGTGCGACAGATTTAATGACTTCCTCGACAACATATCCCTCCCAGGACGCGCCGCTTTTGGGATGTGTGAGCAAATCCAGCTCTGAGCGAATGCCAAGGAGGTAATGCAGAATCCCCGTATCGCGGAAAAATATCTTTGGCGCCTTGACTTGTCGTTTCTTCAAGTTGACGAACCACGGCTGCAGAACGCGTGCCATGTAAACGCCTTCGAGAATATCCAGGTACTGGCGCGCCATTGGCTCGCTGATGCCCAGGGTTCGCGCTGGCTCGGCGGCTTTCCAGATTTGCCCGTGATAATGCGCCAGCATCGTCCAAAATCGAAGCAGTGTCGCGGATGGGACGCGGATTCCCCATTGTGGCAGGTCTCGATCCAGAAACGTCTGAATGAAGTTTTTTCGCCAGGCGAGGCTGTCTGGTTCGGAATTCGCCAAATAGGATAATGGAAACCCGCCTCTCAGCCAGTGTTGTGAAACAGCATCCTCTCCGAGCTCGGCAAGACCGAATCCGCTGATGGACACCGTCTCGACGCGTCCCGCCAGAGATTCGGATGAGCCGCGCGTCAGTTCAGGCGAGGCGCTTCCGAGAATCAAGAAACGGGCAGGAAGAGGATCGCGGTCGCAGAGAACGCGCAAGATGGGAAATAATTCGGGCTTGCGCTGGATTTCGTCAATGACCACCACGCCGCGCAGGTCCTGTAATGCGGTCATTGGTTCTTCCAGACGCGCAAGACTGGTCAGGTCTTCGAGATCAAAGTAGTTGAGGGAGTTGGCTGGGACAAATTGGCGCGCCAATGTTGTTTTCCCCGATTGACGCGGACCGACAAGCGCCACGACACGACTGCGCGCCAATGCGGTTTGGATTTCCTGTTGAAGCGCATCTCGCTTTATCATGTGCAGATTTTACCATGAAAAAAGAAAGTTGCACCTCTGATTTTCATGGCTATCGGAAGAAGTTTACGGCTGCAACCCCAAATCCTGTAACGCCTGCACGGCGGGAAGCCAATTCACGTGGATTCGCAACGCCGCGCGGAAATCATCTATGGCGGCCTGGGTGTTGCCGCTCATGTAGTAGGCGCGTCCACGCCACAGCAGGGACTCTTCCAGCGTACGTTCCTCCTTGCTGGCAGGGTCGAACAGGGTGGTGTCGGCGAGGCTGATCACATCGGCATAGCGTGCTGTGTAGTAATAGGCGAAGTACGGCCCGGTCTGATACCACATGATGCGGTAGGGACGATCCTTTTCCGAGTCGTCCCACTTTGCATAAGTAGCGAATGCCTGATCGTAAGCGGTTGCGGCATCTATGTATTGTTTCAATAACACGTGACTGGTGCCTTTGTTAAACCAGGCAAAGAACAGGTTATTGTCGTTCAGGGTTTTGATCTCTTTTTCAGCCAGTTCGAGCGCGTGCTGTGCCGCCCAGTTTTCATCCACCCAGGGACCGAGCAGGGTCATCACCTCGGATTCACGGTCAGCGGGATACACAACCATGAATAGGTAATTGAAAGATCGCCAGCCATCCTGATAGGTGGCATAATCGCTGAGCAGATTTTTACCGGGTTTGGTGTACGCATCCTGCACGATGAAGCCGCCGCGGGCATCGTCATAGCCGGTGGTGAAGAGGTAATGTCCCAGCCAGCTGATCTTGCCGGTGGTGTCGTGCTCGTAGTATCCCTTTTCCACGACGACGGGAAAACCCGCGGCAATCAAGCGCTTGACAAGATTTTCGTCCCCGCCATGACGCATGAGAGCGCGATACTCGGTGTTTTCGTTGACGAAATCCACCAATTCATACGGCATGACGTTTTTATCCGCCTTGCCGCGGTCGATGAAATTCACCCGCGTATCGCCCGAACCCGGTTTGACCACCTTTGCCACGTCGTCCCGGTTGCCTGTCCAGCCCCAGAAGTTGAGCGCCATGGTCAGGTTGGCGGGACCGCAATAATT
>JBBIUO010000164.1:0-260 GCA_037440205.1 Chloroflexota bacterium | reverse complement strand
CGTAGGCGTGACCGTTGGCGGGAGGGTGGGGCCTGCTGTAACGGATGGCAGGGTCGAGGTTGGCGTCGCTTGCGGGGTGAGAGTCATCAGGTATTCGGCGCGCGCTGTCGCGATGGCGGTTTCGATGGTAAGGACAGTTTCGCCGCTGGGATGGAAAACAACATCACCCGGAGGGTTGAAGAAGTAAATGATCTGCGTGCGTATGGCATCCACGCGCCAGGCGAGGCGGGAAGGGCGCGCGCCGGATCAGCCAGATCGGC
>JBBIUO010000163.1:3675-8955 GCA_037440205.1 Chloroflexota bacterium | reverse complement strand
GTGTATTTCTGGCCCATCAAAGGCATTGACCTGCCCTCGTTGTGGACGGCGGTCGGCCCCGTAGCCGATAAACACGACGATCCCGGTCACATCACCTGGGGGTGGAAAGACAGCGCCCTCGATAAAAAAATCTGGTACTACGCCAAAATCCTGCGCGGCAAAGCCACGATGATCTCGCTTGAAATCGCCCCGTATTTTTACGCGCTCTCTGAAAACTACGGCTCACCCGAGGAAGATTATCTGATCGCCTATCAGGAAGGACGGCTGACACAGGCCTCGAAGCAGATCTACGAGACCCTGCTCGAAAACGGCGCATTGAACACGCTGGATTTGCGGAAGAAAGCGAAACTCTCCAACGCCAAAGACTCCGAATTCAACAAAGCGCTGGAGCAATTGCAAACCGACTTTAAAATCCTCCCTGTCGGCGTTTCGCAGGCGGGCGCGTGGAAGTACTCCCACATCTACGAAATCGTCCCACGTCATTTCCCCGATCTGCCCGAACAGGCGCGCAGAATCACCGAATCGCAGGCGCGGATGAAACTGCTGGAACTGTATTTCAACCTCGTCGGCGCGGCGCAGACGAGGGATGTCACAAAACTGTTTGGCTGGTCGAATGAAGTTGCAAATCGAACCGTGAATAAATTGGTGGAACAAAACCTGCTGGTGAAATCCACCCATCCAAAACAGGCGGGGGAATGGCTTGCGTTGCCAGGCGTAGTACCGACTTAAGTCGGTACTACGGTCGGTACTACAAACACCGACTTAAGTCGGCGTTACGAAAAACGATCCCATGAATTTTCACGGGATCGTTTTACTTTATTCGTACACTGGCGTTGCCACAGAGGGAAACTTCGGTGATTTTGCCACGCGCATGGCCTGCTCGAAAGCGCGTTTCTCTTTGCGCTGTGCGTCGATTTTACGCTGAACGTGCGGAGCGAAAAATCCCGCGTAACGCTTTTGAAGTTCGGGCTTCTGCCAGTCATTGCCGCCCACTTTCCCGCGGCAGTTCGCGCTTCCACACCCGCATTCGAATTCATCGTAGGGCATGGTGTCGCTCATGGCATAGTCAAAACAAACTTCCTCGCCGATTTTGATGTCTCGCATTGCAACGAGTCCAATCTGGCCCGAAAGACCTGCATTCGGATTGCACGAGTGATTGACATAATCTCCTTCTCCAATGGGGCGCGGAACCAGGAAATGACGATCTTCAACCTGGATGCACAAACTGCGCTCACGGTCAGGAAGGTGAATAAAGGCGTCCCATTCATACACGACGCCCCCGAAAACGGCAACGAGCTCACCCTTTTTGATGGGCTCAAGGGAAAAGATACCGTTTCCACTGCCATCGGCCTTCGGGCGGCCTTCCAACTTAGAAGACAGATAGGAACTTGGCTGCTTGGACATTCATATAACTTCCTTTCATACTGTGGATTAAAGATGAACAGCGCCCTCCGCGGTGGTCGAGCCGCGAAAAACGCCATTGATGCGTCAATCATACAATAAATTTTCCGCATGTAAAGGTTTTTGTCGTGCCAATTCCCCCGCAAATCATGATGATTTTTTATCGAAGTTCATTTCCCGCGTTATAAAAATTTCTCGCGATGGGATTTCACTGCATAAAAAATATCGCTTCCGACTCCGCCTCAAATTGATTCTGCCCAACAAACATTTCCTCCCCGTGACATTTCACCGCACCCAGCGCGCGCCCCAATCCGGTTCGGGATGATTGGTGAGTTGAACCTGGTTTGTCCCATCCACACGCATGATGTAAAGGTCGGCCTGGTCGTCATTGCGCATTGAATTGAAAACGATGTACAGCCCGTCGGGTGAATACGACGCGCCCGCGTTGTTCCCGCCGTCTGTGAGTTGGACGAAGTTGCCGCTTGCAATATCAATCGAGAAAATATCCTTGTCCCCGAATGGCCCTGCATAGATCAATAGACTCTTTCCATCGGGAGACCAATCCAAACTGCCGCCGATTCCTTTCAATCCCTGCGAAACCTGACGATGATTTCTTCCGTTTGCATCCATGATGAAGATTTCATATTCCTGCGGAATTCCCACCGACATGGCGTACGCGATCTGTTCGCCATCCGGTGACCATGTCACAGCGACGATTTCATTCGCTCCCGTGTAAACGAGGTGCGGATTCAATCCATCTGCATTGACCATCCAAATGGCGGCGGGGCCATCCCCAACCTGATTGGCGAAGACGATCCTGCGGCCATCGGGTGAATAATCCGGCGAGACCACATTGCCCACATTCTCCGTCAGTTGAATAAACTGTTTTTCGGCGAATTGCAGAAGATACAGGTCGAATGGACCGCTGCGGTTGGATGCAAACAGCAGGGCGCTTCCATCCGGCGTGAAGGTGGGGTAGTAATTGCTTGCCTCCATGTCTGAAAGTTGGATGTAGCCCGATCCGTCGCGGTTGACCATGCAGATTTGGTTGTAATCTCCGCGCGTGCAGGTGAAGGCAATTCGTCCGCCGTGCGGGTCGGTGGGAATGGGGAGAGGTGTGAAGGTTGGGGGCGGGGTATAGTCTGATGCAAAGGGAGTGAACTGTACGGGCGTCGGGACCGGTGTCTGTGCAGGGCGCACGAACCAGAACAGGGATGTGAATCCCAAAACCAAAACGATCAGGAAAGCGGTGATGACGCCCATGCGCGACCGTCTCTTTCGCGGTTGGGCGATTGCGGCCAATCGGTCTTCGAGGGGGAGGGCATCTTCGGCGATGATGTTTGGCTTGGGCGATGGCGGGAAATCCCATCCCGCAAGAACTGCCGAGGTGACAGGAGCAGTTTTCGGGTCGGCGCGAAGCGGTACTTCATCCACAGAAAGATGGGCGGCGAGGGCAAGCGACGAAAGCAGTTCGGTGGTGGTCTTGAGTCGGTCGCCGGGCCTTTTGCGAAGCGCCCATAAAAGCATCCGCGAGAAGTGATCGGGAATTTCGTTGTTGAGCGAAATGGGCGCAGGCGGAGTATGTTCGAGATGCGCTTTTTGAATTGCCTCGTTTGTTTTTGGCGCGGACTTGCCGTTGATCCATGCGCCGGTGGTGAGTTGGTAAAGAAGCACGGCGAGGGCGTAGGTATCCGATGCGGGGGAGAGGCGCTGTTCGCTGATTTGCTCCGGCGAGGTGTAGAGGCGCGGGTATTTGTTGTGATGATATTCAACGATTGAATTGAGTTGTTGCGCCGCGCCGATTCCACCGAGAAATATTTCGCCGCGCTTGTTGATGTGAATGAATTCAGGTGCAAGGTTGAGGTGCAGGTAATTTTGTCTGTGAAGCGCGTCGAGCGCGGAGCAGATTGCTTTGAGGTAGACAAGCGACTCGGCTGCCGATATTGGCTTTTGCTCGAGGAGGCTGGCAAGCGACGGGCCGTCAATCCATTCTTCCAACAGGAAGGCATGCGACGGGGTTTGGTACAAGCCGAGATAAGGAACGATGTTTAGATGCGATATGCCGCGCAATCTTGCAGATTCGGCGTCGAGGTGTTTGAGTTTTTCCGCGTCGTCTGAAATTGTTTTTGGCAGGAGTATCAAAGCCAGCGGTTTGCTCTTGCGTGTGTCGGTGACGCGATAAAGTTCCCCCAATGGAGTGAGCGCGACGTATGTTTCAACTTGGTATTGGTTGAGGAGAGTCTGGCTTGATTGCAATAGCGGCATGGGTGGATTTTAATTCAATTTCAGTAAATCACGATTTCATGTCACGCTGAACGTGCGCCCGTTGCGCGCGAAGAGTCTCGGGTAGATATTACGAGAGATTCTTCGTCGCCGGAAGAGCGCTGGCTCCTCAGAATAACAAACCTGTGATGTACTGAATTTGGGAAGGTATAATGCTTTCAAGCAGGTATTTTATTTCAGGAATCGGCATGAATAACACATCATCATCCAATACAACATTCCGCTGGGTGGACTTGATTCGAGTCATTGGCGCGTTCCTTGTGGTCATGGCGCATATTTCCTACCAGGGGGAAGGGTCGGTGCTGGTTTCCACCTATTACTTTGTAATTTCCCGAATTGCCGTCCCGTTGTTTTTCATGGCGAGCGGATATTTGCTGTTGAAAAAAGAGGAGCCTTACGGCGTCTTCTTCAAAAAGCGCGCATTGAAAGTGATCCTGCCGTTTTTGATCTGGTCGGCGATCTACCTGCTTTGGAAACGGGAGGGATTTGAATCGGGCTTTTCGCTGGAACTTGTGGCGAGTTACATTGTGAAGATCATCCGCGGGCCGCGTGAGAATCATCTGTGGTTCTTTTATTCGCTGATCGGGCTGTATCTTTTCACGCCGATATTGCGGGTGTTCGTGGCGCGGGCGGCAATGAAGGATTTGTGGTACTTTTGCGGGCTGTGGTTTTTGGTTGTGCCGGTGTTTTCGTTCTTGCAGGAATTCACGCCGGTGAAGATCGGGTTTGAGTTGTATCTGGTCGCAGGTTACACCGGGTATTTCCTGTTGGGTCACTTGCTGGGGCAATTTGAATATTCCCGCCGTCTATTGTATGGATTGACCGCCTTATTTTTCGTGGTTTCGATTGCGAGCGCGTTGCTCGATTACGAATCCAATTTGCTGAAATGGAACACGCAGTACTTTGTCAGTTACCTGAGCGTAAACATCGTGCTGTTGACCGCATCTGCCTTTATTTTGTTCCGCGAAGTTCGAATCGGTGACCGGTTGTACGCCTTCCTTGTGCCTCTGAGCCGCGCCAGTTTTGGAATTTACCTTGTGCATGTCATTGTGATTGCGGAACTCGAAAAAATACCCGCCGTCCATGCATGGTTTTCGGCGGGTTCTTCGATCTACATGATTCCTTTGCTGGGTCTGCTTGGCTTTTTGGCCTCTTTTATCGTGGTGTTTGTGGTTCAGAAAATTCCAATCCTGCGTTTGAGTATGCCGTAGATTTACAGCGCCCATGACAGCATCAGGCCGAAGATTGCCACGATCAATCCAATGTGCAGGAACAGGTTGGTCGTGGCGAGAAAACCGCCGGGGAAAACGAACTGGATGATCAGGTTAAGTAAAATCAATCCAAGGCCGATGATGGGGAGCAGGCCTTTTCGATGCGCGAAAAATTCCGACATGCGATCCAAAAGTTTCGACATTAATTCTCCTCCGGGGCGTATTCTTCCGCTTCGCCTGCTTCCTCTTGTGTCCCATTCGATTTGACGTGCCAGGGGGCGTATTGCGCCATCAACCTGCCGGGGATGCGTCCCTGCATGACCACGCCGCCTCGTTCGTGTTCCACCCGCTCCACCTGGCCCAGTTCGTGGAAAAGGGAGATTAA
>JBBIUO010000163.1:0-3660 GCA_037440205.1 Chloroflexota bacterium | reverse complement strand
CGCCCTGCTGGTAGGGGAGCCGCACGCTGATGGGAGTGTATGATTCGTATAACTCCTCCTGAATCAGGTAAAGAAGTTCTTTGATGCCCGTCCCTTGAAGCGCAGAGATGGAAACGGCCCTGGAAAAGTTTTTCAGAATTTCACGCGCATATTCCGGGCGATTGAGAAGATCTGCTTTGTTGAGCGCAGTGACCATCGGGATGTGACTCGCGCCGATCTCGCTCAACGTTTCCTGCACCGCCTGAAACTGGTTCAGCGCATTCGGGTGGGAAATATCCACGACGTGTAAAAGCAAATCGGCTTCCGCGATCTCCTCCAGCGTGGCGTGAAAGGCGGCTATCAATGTAGTAGGAAGTTTTTGAATGAAGCCGACGGTGTCTGTCATTAAAGCTTGATCGTCGCCCGGCAACTGCACACGCCGGGTGGTGGGATCGAGGGTGGCGAATAATTGATCCGCCACGTAGACTTCTGATTTCGCGATTTGATTCAACAGGGTGGATTTACCAGCATTAGTGTAGCCGACCAGCGCAACGGTTGGAATGCGCGAGCGTTTTCGCTGCGCCCGGTAACGCATTCGGTGTGCTTCCACTTTTTTGAGTTCACGCTTGATGTGCGTGATGCGTTTGCGGATGGCGCGTTTGTCCACTTCCAATTGCGTTTCGCCGGGGCCGCGCAAGCCTACGCCGCCCGTGGAACCGGCGCGTCCGCCGCCACCGCCTGCCTGCCTTTCGAGGTGAGTCCATGCGCGGGTGAGGCGCGGCAGGTTGTATTCGTATTGCGCGAGTTCCACCTGCAACATGCCTTCGCTGGTGTGAGCATGTTGGGCGAAAATGTCGAGGATCAACGCGGTGCGATCCAGCACGCGGATGGACAGGGCTTTTTCAAGTTCACGCTGGTGACGCGGGGAGAGTTCATCGTCGAAGATAATGACATCGGCGAGAGTTTCCTCAGCGAGCGCTTTTAGTTCCTCCACTTTGCCGGGGCCGATGTACGTGACCACGTGCGGGCGTTCCATTTTCTGGGTGAGTTCGCCGACCACATCCACGCCGGCGGTATCTGCAAGCAGGGCAAGTTCCGTCAGCGAATCTTCGAGCGCGAGGGTTTGTTTGTCCCCGCGAATTTCCACGCCGACGAGGAAGGCGCGTTCACGCGGCAGGGTTGTTGGTTGGGGGATCTTCTTTGCCAATGGATTCTTTTTCCGATTCTGGTTTCATCTGCCCGGCCTGCCCGAAGAACTTGGTGATGAGCGGGTCGGTTGCTTCGGTGCGTGTAGGCAATAAAACATGAAAGGTCGAGCCTTTCAATTTTACTTCGTCATAACCCTCTGACTCAACCCATATCGTGCCGCCATGCGCTTCGATAATTCCCCGCGTGATGGGGAGGCCGAGACCGGGTCCACCGCCCTTGAATTTGGTCTTGCCGCTCGAGTGCAGGTCGGTGCGGCCAAGCTGACCGAACTTTTCGAAAATTGTAGCCTGATGCTCCGGCGAGATGCCAATCCCCGTGTCGGTGATGATGATCTCAACGAAACCGGGGAGCAGGCGTCCGTTAATGGTGATCGTCCCGTGATCGGGCGTATATTTGATCGCGTTCGCGGCGACGTTGTACAGCGCCTGATAAAGCCGTTCCGAGTCGCCGTAAATCATCAGGTCGCTTCCTTCGAATTGATCCACGATCAGGGTTTGTTTGCGCTCTGCGATGGTCTTCTTGAGTTCGTTTTGCAACAGGGTCAGCAAATGACTGACCCACAGTGGCTGGAAGTTGAGCGTGAGCAGGTTGTTATCTATCAACGAGACATCAATCATATCGTCAATGATCTGGCGCAGGCGGTGAATGCCGGTGTTTACGCCTTTGAGCAGGCCGTCAATCGGCGAGCCGCTTTGTTCGACCATGTCCACCATCATGGTGGTGTAGCCTTCGATGAGGGTGAGCGGGGTTTTTAATTCGTGCGCGGCGACCGAAATGAAATTGGATTTGTTGTGGTCGAGTTGCTGTAATTTTTCCTGTGTCTTGTTGAGTTCATTCGAAATGTGCGCCACGCGCGTTTCCATTTCGTAACGCACCACCACGCTCAGGCTGTGCGTGAAGATGGGGACGACGGCGGCAATCAACTCCAACGCATCTTTTTTGTTCAGGGTTTCGCGCGCCACTTCGATGGTGAGCGTCGTCATGCGGTTGACGATGAACGAAACGTAGTAATCACCCTGCTCCAGATTTGTTTCGGTGGGGGATTGTCCCCAATCGAAGAGGACGGGATCGAGCCAGGCCAGGTTGCCTGTGACGACCGTGTGTTCAAGAAGATCATAAAAACGTTCGAGTTGCTCAACGAAGCCCGTGCGGACACCCTCTCCGCTGGCAAGTTCGCGGGAGATGCGTTCCACCCAGTTGGTGTGTATTTTATGCAGGGATTCCTGTACCGTCATTGACCTAAGTTTACGCCTTGTTTAGACTTTTGACCATATCATTATTTCATGTCGTTGCGAGGGAGCAAAGCGACCGAAGCAATCTCCTGTTCCAAGATTTGCCCCTCGAAACCGGAGGTTGCTTCTCGAAGACTCGCAACGACATTATTGTGTGGTTTTCCCAACAATCCAATTCAGCAAAGTATTGCCAATGACGCCCAAACTTTCGGCGGAGACTTTATCGGGGGTATCCTGCGTGGTGTGCCAGTAGGGATAATCGAAGTCAATGATGTCCACGGCGGGGATGCCCGCTTCGAGAAAAGGCGTGTGATCGTCGAGCATGGAATATTTTTCTTCGTTGATGAATTTATCGCCGTAGCCGAGTCCGGCGGCGGTTGACCAAATTTCAGTGCGGATGGCGACGTTGGAATTCCGCTCGAGGTAGATGTTCAAGTCCGCGTCGCCGATCATGTCGACGACGACAACTGCTTCCGTCCGAAGGGCATTTTCCTCCACGAAGGCGCGCGACCCTAAAATCCAATCCCAGCCTTCGATGCGGCCATTGTCTTCCGTGTCGAAAAAGACCAACCAAACAGGGACAGTATCTTCAGGAAGCGAACGCGCCAGTTCAAGCAGGACTGCGACTCCCGATGCGCCGTCATTTGCGCCGGGGACAGGTTTGTTCAAGTTCGTTGGCTTGGGATCATGATCGGCGATTTTGCGCGTGTCGTAATGCGCGCCGAGGATGATCTGCGGAGGTTCGTCATTTCGTTTGGCGACGATATTGAAAATGGGATGCCCCATGCGCTCGGTCTCCTGCACTTCCACGATCCAGCCAGCGGATTCCAATTCGGATTGAATCCATTTGCGGGCTTGGTCATGGCCTTCTGTGCCGGGGATGCGCGGGCCGAAATCTACTTGCGTTTGCACGTCTGCATAGGCGCGGGAACTGTCGAAGGAAGCAGGAGCAGGCTCAACGTTCAGAAATGAAGCGATGTACCAGCCTGCAACCAAAGCCAGAAGAGCGAAAATCGAAGAGAGGTAGATGGTGGCGGATTGCTTGGTCATGTCGTTGGGTCGTTTGATCGTTAGATAGTTAGGTCGTTGGGTGGTCTCGATACGTTCCTCGCCGCAAGGCGGCTCGGAACTACTCGACCACCAGGGGCAGGTATTCGTTGAGCGCTTGCATGGCTCGTTCGGCGTAGCGTTGACCGCGTTCGCGTTTGCCGATGCGTTTGTCGAATTCGAGCGGGGGGAG
>JBBIUO010000162.1:6010-8962 GCA_037440205.1 Chloroflexota bacterium | reverse complement strand
GTTGTTTCCTGATCTCCGTCAGGTTGGTGGTGGCTTTGAGATTTGCGACGGCCTTATTAAGTTCGGTCAACTCGGCCTGGGTGCGCTTCATGTTTTCACGGGCGGTGCGAGTTTGTTCCTTGTCGTTTTCCTCGATCATTTTGACGAACTCGCCGCGCTGGCGGGTCAACAAGGCTTCGAATTGATCCAGCCGTTTTGCCGCCGGGGCGATCTCTGTGACCTGTTTGTTCAATGTTTTGATCTGTTTGGATACGGCATTGACCGTGGTCTCAAAGGAGGTCAAACGCCCATCCAGCGCCGCCAGGGCATCCTGATTCTTGCGTTGTTGTTTATCCAGCCATTCAAGGCGTTTGATGATTTGTTCGAATTCCATGTTGATCTCCGCTGGCGTTTGGAAAAGGTGGAAAGCGGCTAAAAGGATGGCAGAGTCTTTATTTTGCCACAGAGTTCACAGAGGGGCTGAGAAAAAACTCCAGGTTCTCTGTGGCTGAACTTGCGAAATCAGCCGCTCTCGATTCGGTGATGAAATTATAGCACGCCCAAAATGGCCTTATTGGCTGAGGTGATTGAACAATGCAGGCAGGCCGGCGATGAACGGCTGAAGGATTTGCGGGAATATTCCCAGGATGAAAAGACCGATCACACCGACCCCGAGCATGATTCGCTGGACCCAGGTCTCGTTCAACCCCCAGGTTTTACCCTCCTCGGCCATGACAAACACCGCCAATGTGCGGATGGCCCCGATGAGCAGGCCCAGCATCCCGATGAATACCCAAAGCGAAATGGCAAGCGACTGTCCCGCAAGCTCCTGCCACAAAGCCGCACGGGAGGGGAACCCGGCAAGCAATGGAAACCCCGCCATCGAAAGATGCGCCGCAACGATGGACGCGGCGGCCATGGGACAGTTTCGCACCAATCCGCGCACCTCGCTAAAGCGCAGGGAATATGCCTTGCGTTTGATGATCGAAATCGCCAGCGCCCAAACGGCCAATTCCAACCCGCGCGGTGTGAGCAGGAGGAAGGTCACGTTGACGATTTCCGATGACTTCAACCCTGCGGCAAGCACGAGCAAACCCGTCTCGGCAATGGATGCGAAACCCATCATGCGGCCGATGTGCTTTTGCTGGGAGGCGAAGAATCCGGCGCTCGCCACCATGATCGCTCCCGCAAATTGAATGGCGCCCGAAAGTTGGGGCGACGTGCGAAGCCAGGTGTAACGATCCAAAAAACTGAGCAGGAAGATGACCGTGAACGTCGGCAACGCCCACAGCAGGAAACCCGTTGCGTAAGGCGATGCCTCTTCCGTCAACATGGGAATCCAACTGTAAAGCGGGAAGATCGCAAGCAGGAATGCAAACCCCAGGCTGAGCATGGTTCCCGCCTGGATGGTACTGCCGATATCGCCGGGACTGGCCTCCACACCGGCAAGCATCCATCCCGAAAAAAGGATAAAGGGCATGGCCAGCGTTTGATGAATGAGAAAGCGAATAATGCCGGGCCCGGGCCTTTGATGCAACGGTACCAGCAGGGGAATCACCAGCATGGCGGCCACATCAATCAACAACGCGGCGAACAGGAACGGTTCCACCGCGATGGACGCGGTCAACAGCGCCACGATCATCAGTCCCAACGAGACGAAACGATTCGCCGTCCCCGACGCCTGCGTGCCAAAGAACCAGAGAGCGGCCAACCCGTAAATGATGGCGAGCAACGGCCCATCCGCTGTGTTGAGCGCGAAACCGCGACCCAGAATCTGAATGGACGACGAAATTTTTATGGAGATCGAACCAAGTAAAAGAGCCTGGTCAATGGGAAAGATCAGGGCGGTGAGAGAAAGGAGCACGGAAATCACACCGCCGGCCAGCGATGAGATGCGCTCCTTTAGCAGGAACAAAATCAATACCCCCGCGGCAAACGGGATCAGGATCCAAATGATCGGCGCGCTCATAACACGTCTTCTTCCCCGGTTTCAAGTGGAATCGAACCTGCGATCAATAAATACGAGCCGGCGATTCCCAGTCCCAGGTTGGTGACCGATAACAATCCCGTGACCAAAATCGAACTTTCCACAGCGGCGTAGATGATCTCGAATCCCGTCAGCATGGTGAGCAGGCCGAGCGTCACCCGCAAAATATCGGACGTGACGCTCAAGTGGATGACCCCTGCGCCAATCAAGAGCAGACCTCCCGCAATCACCTGCAAGCCGAGGCCCGGAATGCCCGCTTCGATGCGCGGTGTTGCCCCAAGCGCAACGAGCGCGACAATGGCAATGAGCGTGATGCGAAACCATCGCCCGCTCGATAAAAAGGTTTCCTCTTTTTCCTCCTCCACAGTCGAAGGACTCAACCGGGTCATGCCGAGGGCGGCGACCACCATCCATCCGGTGATCAGTTTTGCAGAGCCCATCACAAAGGGCAGGTGACGTGTCACCAGCCAGAAGGCGGCGATGTATTGCACAGCCAGCCCGCCGAGAGCCACACGCCAGTCGCGGCTGACCAGAATGACAGTGGATGTCGCAAGGATCAATCCAACTGCACCCCACGAGACAACATTGATTAACATGCTATGGAAGACCTTGTGTCAGCAATGAAATAAAAAGAGCCAGAAAGAGCAGGGTCCACATGAATCCGCCGTTGCCTTCGAGCGCTGTGATGATGGCCTGACTGACCTTCTCGAGACTGCGATACACGGCCCAGAAATTTCCGTAAAAACCGCCCGCGCTTGACGCCGCCGGGTTGACCCAGTGTGCGCGAACCGGGTTGAGGATGCGAAAACGCGGCGTGGCCCACACCAGCCCAACGGTCAGGAATGAAACGATGACGGCAATCAACCATGCCCCAATTTGCCGGGCGCCGTCCCAGCCGACCCATCCCAACAGCAGTTGAATCGCAATAAGCAAAATGATTCCCGCCGGGTACACGCGGTTGATCCAATTCTCCTGCAAGTCGAGTG
>JBBIUO010000162.1:0-5955 GCA_037440205.1 Chloroflexota bacterium | reverse complement strand
AATGCCTGCGCCGCGATCACAAATGGAATGAAAAATCCCAGAGGCCCAAGCCACGCGCTGGCCGTGAGTGAAAATGGCAGGGACGATAAACTCCAGATGCAGAGAAGCAAGGCGCGGTTCAGCCATTTATGTTGCGCCGAAGCCAGAAAGAGCGCGCCGCCGACAAGGATCAACACGCACCCCCACGCAATCGCGCCGAGGGGATTCCCATTTAGCGCCGCAATGACGGAAAGCGCCGCCATGCCGATGATCCAGTAAGGGCGGCCGGTCAATTCATCCGGCGCGCGGAGCCACATCCAGCCGCCGTACAACGCGGCAATGATCGCAAGCGCGATCAAAAACGGAGTCACCGCAGAACCCAAACTCCCGGCAGGGACATGCGCCAGCAAAACCAGACTCGACGCAGCGGACACCAAACGGAGCGACGTGCCGTAACCGCGCCTCAATACCGATTCGGATGAATACGGAAGATGCAGTGGAAGCACACCCATGCGCAATCCTGCCGCGGCCACAAAATAAAGCCCCGAACCCGGAGCGATGGATTGAAAATCAAAGGTGCTACCCCCGGCAATGTTGACGATGTTTGCCCAAAGCAAAATGAAACTTCCAAGCGCGCGCGTGGAAAAGGCGATGACAACCCTTTCGTTATTCGACCGGCCTTCCACCGAGCGCAACTGCGTAATCAGTTCGGCAATATCCAGCGCACTCCAGATCAATAACAGGGTGAGAGGATTATCTGCCGTGACCGCCAAAAGTCCCAACCCGCCCAACGCAAGCACACCGGCCCATGCCTGTGAATTCGTCAACCCCGTCCGTGCGACTGCCGTCAGCAACACAGCCAGAGTGAGGCTCACAATGCTCACAGCGTAAGGCCACGAAATTGCATCCGCACGAAACAAGATCGGATTCTTGAACAATGTAATCGGCTGCCATGCCGGCAGGGCAAGTTCCATCGGGATTTGCGCCAGCCAGATGAACACACTTGCCAGCGCAAGCATCCCGCCGCCAATCGCAACGAGCCAGGCATATCGCGCATTCGGCTGGGTGACGCTCAGCGCCAGCACGGTCAGCGCGGCGGCAAAAAAGATCAGGCAGGAAATTAAAATAAACATGGAGGCAATAATTGTAACAGTTTTATTGTTGTCTCACTTTGCCCTTTTTGCTTTTGGTACAATCATAAACATGAATTTCCAACAGCGCAGACCGAATCTGCCCCGCAGGGTTTTTCTTTCTTCGATCATTTTTCTGCTGACAGCCTGCGCCTCTGTTTCGGACCTGCCGCCTGATTCTGTTTCCCCGGCATTTTCCACCCCGACGCCGTTCCAACCCCAAGCCGAGTCTGCCGGCACAACGAACGAGACTCTTTCCCTCCCGTCAACAGAACCAACCTACACCCCCTTCCCACAGCAAAACACAGCGCGTGAAAGTTTACCGACTCCGGTGATGGTGGCTCCATCCTCCGCAGGGACGGATTTCAGTCTGTTGAATATCAACAACCCGCTCACAGGTTTGCCGGTCAATGACCCCGCCCTTCTCAATCGCAGGCCGATGGTCATCAAAGTTGCCAATGCGCCGGATGCCATCCGCCCGCAATCCGGGTTGACGTTGGCCGACGTGGTCTATGAATACTACATCGAGTGGGGCGATACACGCTTCATTGCCGTGATGTACGGGAACGATTCAACGATGGTTGGCCCCGTCCGTTCGGGGAGATATTTCGACTAGCATATCGCCCGCATGTACAACGCCTTTCTCGTCTTCAAGTTTGCCGACCCGCGCGAATATTCCTATTTGAAGAATTCCACCCTCAACGAGTTTTTGGTGGTGCCGGGCGCCGCCGGTTGTCCGCCGTTTCAATTTGGCCCGGACAAAAAACGCGACGATTACAACAACTTCTTTTTCGATACCACAAAATGGGCGGCCTGCGCCGCGGCCAAGGGCATTGATAATTCCCCTCAACCCCTGCGCGGCGGCTTCTTCACAGACGAGGTGACCAGAACTTCTTTAACCGCCTCGCGCATATTTTCCTTTTATTCCCGGCAGAGTTACAACTACTGGGAGTATGACCTCATCACCCATAAGTATTTTCGGTATCAGGAAGCCAACGACATGCTGAACGGCAAACCGGAAGCATACGCGCCCCTGACCGATGCGCAGACCAACATGCCGGTCAATGCTGAAAATGTCGTTGTGCTTTTTGTGCCGCATATTTTTGCGAACGAATTCGATGCGCACGACGAGGTCTACCATATTGACTTGATTGACTATGGAAAAGCCATTGTCTTTCGGGATGGCTTTGCGACGCCCGCCATTTGGCATCGCACTGATGAAAACCAACCCCTCCTGCTCACCGCCGAAGACGGCAGCCCGATCTATTTGCGGCCTGGCCGCACATTTTACGAAGTGATGGGATTCCACTCCACGTACACGCAGGATGAGGGCGACTGGCATTTCACCTTCGATACTCCCTGATAATTCGTAACCCGTGTAGTTGGCGTTCTCCCCTGGCACCGCCCGCCAGGGCAGGTGTAACGCCAACACGCCAGCACTACGTTTTCGTGATCCACTGATAATGGATTAAAATACACCGCATCCGTATTCCCCTGGAGTTGACATGACCTTCGACCCGGTTTTCCTTGGAAGTCTAACGCTGGTCTTGACCGCATTCGGCGGCGCGTTTCTCGCCGCATTGTGGATCAGCCTCGTGGTGTGGACGTATCGAGACATCCGCGCCCGCGCCCGCGACCCATTGCCGCAAACGCTGGCTCCCCTGCTTGTGGCGGTGTTGAATCTTCCGGGCGTTCTTGTTTATCTCATCCTGCGCCCGCCGCGGACGTTGGAAGAGGAATATCAGCGCACGTTGGAGGAAGAGGCATTGCTTCAAGCGCTCGAAGACCTTCCGCTTTGCCCCGGTTGCGAGCGGCGCGTGAAAGAGGATTGGCAAATCTGCCCGAATTGCCACACCAAATTGAAGAAGACCTGTCACAACTGCGGGAAGTTCATGGAATTGCCCTGGAATATCTGTCCGTTTTGCGGAACACCGGCGCCGGGGATGAGGCTTGAATCAACCGGCATGGATGAAGCCCTGCGAAACCTGAAAATGGCCGACGAACAACCTGAAACGAAAATCGAATCATCGAACTGAGCATGAAAATAGATTCCGTAACGCTTCATCATGTGAGTATGCCGCTTGTCTCGCCGTTTGAAACCTCCTTTGGGCGCGAAACGGATCGGGAATGCGTTTTGGTGGAGATCAACTCCGAGGGGTTGACCGGTTATGGCGAATGCGTCGCCAGCCGCGACCCGGGCTACAACTACGAAACCGCCGGCACAGCCCTGCACATTCTCAAGGATTTCATCCTGCCATTGATCCTCGGAAAAGATGTGAAAGACGCCGCGGATTTTCAAGCGCGCGTCTCCGGCATTCGCGGGCATCACCTTGCAAAAGCGGGCGTGGAAATGGCGTTGTGGGATTTGCTCGGGAAGCGCGAAGGAAAATCACTGCGCGAATTGTTGGGCGGGACGCGGGAAAAGGTCGAGGTGGGAGTCTCCATTGGGATTCAAGAATCAGCCCAAAGGTTGGTGCGAAGCGCGGCGGATTTCATCGGGCAGGGCTATGCCCGGGTGAAGATCAAGATCAAGCCGGGCAGGGATGTCGAAGATGCGGCCGCCGTCCGTCGTGAATTTCCCGATTTGCGCTTGCAGGTGGATGCGAATTCGGCGTATTCGATGGACGATGCAGATGCCCTCAAGCCGCTCGACGAAATGAATTTGCTGTTGATCGAACAGCCGTTGTTCGAGGACGATATTTGGGATCATCACAAATTTCAGGAGCGGTTTGAAACGCCGATCTGTCTCGATGAAAGCATTGTATCGCCTCGGCACGCGCGTTATGCCATCGAGATGGATGCCTGCCGCGTAATCAACATCAAGGCGGGCAGGCTGGGCGGGTTGAGCCAGGCGGTGATGGTGCATGATCTTTGCATGGAACGATCGCTTCCCGTTTGGTGCGGCGGGATGCTGGAGACCGGCGTTGGGCGGGCCTCGAACCTTGCGCTGGCAACCCTGCCGAATTTTGTTTTGCCCGGCGATATCTCCGCTTCGGATCGTTATTACAAGCGTGACATCACAAACGAACGCTTCGTGTTGAATTCGGATTCAACGATTGACGTTCCGCGCAAACCCGGTCTCGGCGTGACGATTGACGAAGATGCGTTGAAAGAATTTTCGCTTGGCCGCTCACATTACAAGGCGTAAGAGCGGCCTTTCAGAATCGTCGGGTAACTTTCTTTCATTGGGCGGGCCGCCTTTGCGCCTGACAAAAATGAAATATGCGTTGCAAATTCATTATCGGTAAAACTGTATTGATATTATTTTGAATCATATAAAACTTGCTTCATATAATGCGTGGCATGAAGATGCCCCGCATTGTTTTTTTGGAAACCTTTGAAGATTATTTCGTCAACACCCTCAGCCCGCGGGTGGATGAATTTTTTTCGCGGCGAACAAAGATGAATGCCCGTAGAGCCACAGACTTAAGCCTGCTTTTTATTTGCATTCTTTCGCTCGTTGCGTGTCAGCCTTCGTTGTGGGGAGCGCCTCCGCCTCCGCCGACGTTTGTCATGCCAACCCCCTCGGCTGTGATTCATATCCCAACCCTTGCGCCGACGATCACGCCGATGCCGCCGACAGCCGTGCCGACCCCGGTCGTGTTGAATGCCGCGCAGGTTTGGGCAAGCCCGGCCACGCCGTTGCTCCTGCGCGAAAAATTCCAAAGTTGGGGATTTCAGGTGCTGGCCACGGATCAGGCCTCCGCAAATTTATACATTGACGTTGCCCAGCCCGCCACAGGCGCGATGCACACCTCCGAGTGGACATACGCGCTGGTTGCGCCGTTCCCGACCATCATTGACGGAGTCACCACACAGGAATTGCTCTCGGTGTGGGGCGGCGAATCATTCGGACCCTTTGCCGGGGTGCCGCTTTTGATGGAACAATCCACGCTGACAACTTTCACCGCCATGTGGGGCGCGCCTGCCGAAGGCGTTGTGCAGGTGGCGCCGGCGGATCAATTGCTCGAAACCGCTTGGAACAATATGCCCTCGTGGGCGATCATCCCCTTCGAGCAGATCGAGCCAAAATGGAAAGTGTTGATGATTGACGGGCAATCACCGATTCAAAAGAAATTCGACCCGATCATTTATCCCCTGACCGTGACCTACCGCCTGATGTGCGTGAATCCCTGCCAGGTGCCGGGCGGTCTGGATTTCTCCTTCCAAAACCGCGACCCGAAAAAATTAACAACCGTCATCATGACCGGAGTCACCGCGATGGTACGCGCTACAGCCAAGACGATGGACGTGAAGGGAATTACTTATCCCGGCGAAGTCATCCGCGACATGTTGCGCGAGGCGGATATTACGCACATCAACAACGAAGTTCCGTTTTTTTCGGGTTGCCCATCCCCCGACCCGAATCAGGAAAAGCAGATATTTTGCAGTTCCACGCGCTACATGGAACTGTTGATGGATATCGGCACGGACGTGATCGAACTATCCGGCGATCATTTTGCCGACTATGAAGCCGTTGCCATGTATGAAACACTTGAAATATACAGGGAGTATGACATTCCGTATTACGGAGGCGGCTACAATGTGGAAGATGGGCGCAAGCCGTTGCTCATGGAAGTGAACGGCAACAAGATCATGTTCATCGGTTGTAATTACAAGACCATCTACGCCAGCGCAACCGACACGGTGCCGGGCGCCGTCCCCTGCGATTTCGATTACATGACCGGACAGATTGAATACTACCGTTCGCAGGGTTACCTGCCGATTTCCACCTTCCAGTATCACGAATTCGATTCCGCCGAGGCGCGTCCCCAGCAGAAAATTGATTTTCGCCGCATGGCGGACGCGGGGGCGGTCATCGTCAGCGGAAGTCAGGCGCACGTGC
>JBBIUO010000161.1:0-8978 GCA_037440205.1 Chloroflexota bacterium | reverse complement strand
CACCCAGGCGGAAACCAGCGCACAGGAAGCGCGTTCACTGATGGAACATGCCCCCGAAGCCATCATCCTCGTTGACCTGGAAACGGGTCACTTCTCCGACCCGAACGAAAACGCGGAAAAACTTTATGGCCTGTCCCGCGAAGAATTGGTGAAAGTGGGTCCGACGGAAGTGAGCCCGCCCAAACAACCCGATGGACGCGATTCAACAGAAAAGGCAATGGAGAAAATTGGAGAAGCCATGCAGGGAGGAGCTCCCGTTTTTGAGTGGACGCATCGTAACGCGCAGGGGCGGGACATTCCATGCGAAGTGCGCCTCGTGCGCATGCCGGGCGCACATCCGCGGGTGCGCGCCTCGGTCACCGATATCACGGAGCGGAAGCGCATCGAAACCCTTACCGTACAACGCGCCAGACAACAGGAAGCGCTGAACCTCATCACCCGGAAGATCCAAAGCGCAACCTCGGTGGAATCCGCCCTTCAAGTTGCGGTACGCGAGCTGGGTCATGCGCTGGGAATGAAGCCTACTTTAGTAACACTCGAAGCAGAATCTCGTTCGCCGGATCAGGCTACCGACAAACACTCGAATCAGAATTAATCGATTGCGGCAGGTAAAAAAGGAGTTTCCATGTCACAAACAAATATCAATCAACCTATGACCACCGCATTTCCATCACAAAAAACAGTCCCTAGCCGGTTTCGTTTTGGCGTTGCGCTCAAAATGATCGTGGCGGTTGTGACAATTTTGATAATTGTTGCAGTTGTGCAAATCGCTTTCTCGTATCGGTCATCAGGCCAGAACATTCAACTGGAGGCTGAACATACGCTTGACGCCTATTTCAAGACATATCAAACAAAGATCGAAGCCGAAAAAAATATAGCCGAAGCCCTGGCAATCGGCGTCGCCAACCGACCTGATGTACAGAGTCTCTACCTCGACGGCAACAGGGATTCGCTGTTTGAACTATTATCGCCGATGTTTAACCAGTGGAAAGAGCGGGAAATCGTTCACCTATACATCGAGAACCCGGATGGGACGGTATTCCTGCGTGTTCACAATCGGGCAAACTTCGGGGACGATATTACCTATCGCGGTACGGCCAATACAGCGCTTCTTGAAAAGCGCACCACATCAGGTGTGGAAATTGGTCCGAGCCGGCTTGGCATCCGCGCTGTGACCCCCATGTATAATTCAACAGGTAAGTTTATAGGGTTGGTGGAAGTGGGTATTGACTTTGACGAAAAATTCATGGCAGACCTAAAGAAAAACACTGGCGCCGATTTTACAATGTGGATCTCGAATGAGGCGGCATCAACGCCAAAGCTTAAACCAGCTGAAGGTGTGCCAAATGCGCCCATTGATGAATTGTTTTACTACGCAAGCACAGACTCCTCGTTACCAGTTGCAAATGCAGAAGTCTATAAATCTGTTCTGGAAACAGGGCAATCGCAGTACATGATTCTCACGGAAAACACGTCCACACCGACGATAATTTATGTAACCCGCCTGCTGGGCTACAATGACAAAGTGCTGGGGATCATACAGTTTTCTAAACCTTATACAGAGAATCTGGAACGTCTGAATACAGCGTTTCTATCTACCCTCGGCGTGGTGGGCGGCTTAACGATTATCAGTTTGTTCCTGATCTGGCTCCTGACCTCACGGCTCGTCCTTCGCCCACTGGCCGTGTTGGCACAATTTGCAGAAAATCAAACCTCGGGCAAGACCAATGCCCGGGTATCCCTGAACACTGCCGACGAGTTCGAAGAACTGGCAAAAACGTTTAACATCCTGGCAAATACCGTGGCACAGGAACGCGAGACCCTTGAACAACGTGTATCCGCGCGCACCAAAGATCTGGCGACAGTGGCTGAAGTGGGAACCGCCACCTCCACCATTTTGGAAACAGACAAATTGTTGAAAGAAGTGGTGGAACTGACCAAAGAACGATTTGGTTTGTATCACTCACACATTTACCTGCTCGATGAAAAAGGCGAATCTCTCGTGCTGACGGCTGGCGCGGGCGAACCGGGACGCATCATGGTTTCGGAAGGACACTCCATCCCCCTCAGCCGTGAACAATCGCTGGTTGCCCGCGCCGCCCGTGACGATGCCGATGCGCCGGCAAAGCTGCGGGCCGCCCGTGAAGGAAAAGGCGTTACGGTAAATGATGTCACTCAAGCGCCGGACTTCCTGCCCAACCCGCTCCTGCCCGATACGCGTTCCGAACTGGCCGTACCAATGATCGTAGGCGGTAACGTGATCGGCGTCTTCGATGTGCAGTCTGATCAAGTTGGTCGCTTCACAGACTCAGACATCAACATCCAAACCACATTGGCTGCGCAGGTGGCCACCTCCATTCAAAACGTACGTTCGTTTGAGCAATCCAAAGTGCAGGCCGACCTGGAATCGCTGGTCAATACCATCGGCCAGAAGATCCAACGCGCCACCACCGTGGAAGACACCTTGAAAATTGCCATCCGCGAACTGGGAACTGCCCTCGGTTCTCGAAACACCCGCGCAATTCTGAAGTCGCCTGCGCTTGCCGCACAACTGGTTGAGCAAAACGTCAATTGAGGCGAACTGACGATCACTGAGGAGTTATCTTATGAAAAAAAATTACATCGTACACGAAAAGAGACTGCCGAATCCGCCTGCCGCCCGCCGGACAAGCCTGGGTGTTAAATTGCCGGTAATCGTTATCACATTGTTGGTATTGGCGTTTTTGGTTTCCACATTCCTGAGCGTTCAAACATCCCGCTCCGCGCTGACCGAGCAACTGCAAAAAACGCTTTTGGCGCAATCGGCATCACAGGCCGAACTGATCCGCTCGCACCTGATATGGACGCGCAGCATGGCAGTGGACCTGGCAGCGATGGCAGGAATAGTGGATCAAAATCAAACCGATCAACTCAACACCATCGAATCCACGCTGGCAAATAACGATCAAGTTTACGGTTCCACCATCGCCTATGAACCTTATCGTTTCCAACCGGACATGTATTACTGGTCGCCCTATTACAGCCGTGACCCCGATGGCAAACTACGGTTTACCCAGTTGGGCAACCCTGAGTACAACTACTTCAAATGGGATTGGTACACCCTCCCCAAAGAACAGCGGGTACCGGTTCTTTCGCCTCCCTACTTCGATAAGGGCGGCGGCGAAATCTGGATGGTCACCTGGAGCGTGCCGTTTTTCGACGCCGCAGGGAACGTCAAGGGCGTGGCAACGGCCGACATCGCATTTTCACAGACACAGGAAATTGTGCGTCAGATCGCGGTGGGAAAGCAGGGTTATGCGTTTTTGATCGACGGCCAGGGAACGTTAATGGGCATCGGCGAGCACGGCGGGGAATACCAGATCATGGTCGACTCGATGCTTGCCGGCCAACCACAGACCCAGAATGCCAGTTGGACCGACCTGATCAACTCGATGGTGAAGGGCGGCTCGGGTTTCACCAATGCAACCGATCCAAACGGACAATCGGTATTTGTTGCCTATCAGCCGATTGGGCTGGACACCGGCTGGTCGCTGGGCCTGGCTTTCCCGCAAACGGAGTTATTTCAACCGGCCACGCAGTTGAGGAATACTCTCATCATCTTTGCCGTTCTGGTGGCAATCATATTTGCGGTCATATTATTTTTCTTCACCCGAACCATTACGCGTCCACTGCAGGCATTAACCCTGCACACTACCCACTTCTCACAGGAGGAACTTGAAAAAGGTCAGGTGGTGAGTCCGATACAGATACAAACTCACGACGAACTGGAAGACCTGGCAAATTCCTTCAACCAAATGGCAAAAAATCTGGTAAGCGCTTTTGAGAACATGGAAGAAAAAGTTGCCAGCCGCACGCACAGCCTTGAATTGGCGGCAGAAGTAGGCCGTTCGGTTTCCCAGGTACGTGCGCTGGATGTCATTCTAAAGGACGCCGCCGAACTCATCCGCTCGCGCTTCGATCTCTACTATGTGCAGGTGTATCTCGCCAACCTCCCGCAGAATGTCCTGCTCCTCCGCTCAGGAACGGGAACGGTCGGCGCGGAACTGGTGGGGCGCGGCCACCAGTTGCCCATCAACACCGCCTCCATCAACGGGCGCGCCGCAGTGGAAAAACATCCTGTGGTGATCGAGGATACCTCTCTCAGCGCCACCTTCCGCCCCAATCCCCTCCTGCCCGATACCCGTTCTGAAATGGCGGTGCCGTTGCTGGTCGGCGACAAAGTGGTGGGCGTGTTGGATCTGCAAAGCCAGCAGGTCAACTTACTAAACGAGGATATTCTTCCCGCCTTCGAAGCGCTGGCTGGACAGTTGGCCATCGCCATCCAAAACGCAACCCTGCTTGCCGAGGCAGAACAGGCCCGCGCCGAAGTGGAAGCGCAGGCCCATCGCCTGACACGCGCCAACTGGGCGGATTATCTGGACGCCATCCATAACCCTGAAGAAACAGGTTTTGTTTTTGAGCAAAACAAGATCACGCCGATTGCACAAGGAGAGCAGTCACGGCCCGCTACAGATAATGTTCTTGCCGCGCCTATCGCTGTCACAGGCGAAGCGCTTGGAAATCTGATCGTGGAGATGGAAGGACAGATGCCAATCGCCCGAGCCGATGAATTGGTAAATACAGTTGCCCGCCAGGTGGCGCAACATATCGAAAGCCTGCGCCTGCTGGAGAGCGCCGAGCGTTACCGCTTTGAGGCGGAACAAGCCTCGCGCCGCCTCACTCGCGAAGGCTGGAAGGCCTACAAGGAAAATACCGAAGAGTCCCTGAGTTATCTCTACGATTTGAAGGAAGTTCGCCCGATCAACGGCGACGACACCGGCCGGGATGCAACTGCCATACCGTTGAAAATCCGCGATGAAATCATCGGCAGACTTGCCATTCAGGGAGTCAGCGCAGACGACACGGAATCTGTGGAACTCGCCAGTGCTGTTGCGGATCGCCTCAGCACTCACATCGAAAACCTGCGGCAATTCGACGAGACCCGCCGAAGCCAGATCGAGTTGGATAAACGCGCCCAGCAACTGGCGGCGGTCGCCGAGATCAGCACGGTTTCATCAAAGGAATTGGATATTCAAAAGATGCTGGAGTCGGTGGTGTTCCTCACCCAGCGCAAGTTCGGTTTGTATCACGCGCATGTGTTCATCTTCAACGAGGCGACGCAAATCCTTAAAATCGCCGCCTGCGGCTGGAAGGAAGGCGACGAGCACGAAGGCACGCACGGCACCGCCGCCATTCCGTTATCGCAGGAACAATCCCTCGTGGCGCGGGCCGCCCGCACGAGAAAGCCGGTCATCGTCAATGATGTGCATAACGAACCGGGCTGGCTTCCCAATCCCCTGCTCCCCGACACCGCCTCCGAACTGGCAGTGCCATTGCTCATCGGCGATCAAATCCTTGGCGTATTGGACGTGCAATCCGACCGCCTGAACGCCTTCACCGAGGAGGATGCCAATATCCAGACCACGCTTGCTTCGCAGGTTGCCACCGCTTTGCAAAATGCGCGTTCATTCAGCCAGGCCCAAAAGCAGGCGGAGCGCGAAAGCACCCTGAACCTGATCAGCCAGAAGATCCAAAGCGCAACCACCGTGGATGCCGTGCTTCAGATCGCCGCGCGCGAACTTGGTCATGCGCTGGGCGCGCCCATGACCATTGCCCAATTGAGCATGAAGGATAAAGAGAAGTAAATGGCGAACCCGCAGGAGACACGGCCTATGCACGCCAGTGAAAAATCAAAGAAACGGGTCGAGAAACTCTTTTCCGAGTTGGGGCAGATCGCAAATGATTCGGATGGGAATCTGCCTGTTGAAAGAGTCACCCGCCCACCCGTCGGGAATGAAGCGGCTGGTTCCCAATCCACAGGGGATGACGAGGCGGAGGATGCCCTGGCCGCGCGCATCCTCGAATTGGAGTCGAAACTCGAAGAGGCAAACATGCGCGCCGCCATGGCGGAGGCCATGCTCGCCGCCGCGCCCGGAGATGCGAAACCATCCAGCGCGCCTGTGATGGTTTATGAAAAGGAAGAGGTGGGCTACGCCTATCACGATGAAAATGTGTTTCCGATCCGGGATGCGCAACTTGAAGGAGCGGGACAGGTTGTTGACGCCCCGCTAACCTCAAGCGGCGAGGTCATTGGCGACATCAAAATCGAGCCGCCGCATGATCGTAATTGGACGGAGGATGAGGAACGGCTTGCAAATGCAGTCGCCCGGCAAGTCTCGTTGCAAATTCAAAACCTGCGCCTGCTCTCGGCCACCGAACGCGCGCGCGCCGAAGCCCAGGCCGCCACCCGCCGCTTTACGCATGAAAGTTGGGAATCCTTTCTGGATGGAATTCGCAATGCCGAACGCCTCGGCTATTTGTACGATCAGGCCGCAGTGGAGCCGTATCAGGAATCGTCCCCATCTGAATACGATCATCGAGAGTCGGTAAAAGTTCTGGGTGAACATACCGGCAATCTTTTTATCAAGTCGGATCCTTCGCGCCCGTTGAGCGCGGAAGACAGGGAAATGATCTCGGCCATTGCGCGCCAGGTTTCACAGCAGGTGGAAAACCTGCGCCTGCTGGCGGATGCATCCCGCGCCCGCGCCGATGCGGAGGAAGCCACCCGCCGCCTGAGCCGCGAAAGCTGGCAGGCCTACACACAACGTGCGCACACCACGCCCGGCTATGTCTATGATTCGATCCAGGTCAACCCGCTTACCGATTCCGTTGATTTGAATCGGGTGAATTTGACACAGCCTCTCACCGTGCGCGGCGAGACCATCGGGCGGCTTGCCCTTGCGAATCTGGATCAGGTCACACCCGAAGCGGCGGATCTCGTCGCGCAAATTGCCCAGCGCGTCAGCGAACAATTGGAAAGGGTGCGCCTATCCGAGGAAATTCAAAAGCGCGCGGCGGAACTGGCAACGGTGGCAACCGTATCCACAACCGCTTCCACCGTGCTTAACCCGGACGAACTTCTGCAACAGGTGGTGGACTTAACCAGGGAACGCTTCGCCTTGTATCACGTGCAAATCTATCTTGCAGACGATGACTGGAATACCTTGCTGCTGGCCGCCGGCTCCGGCGATACCGGAAAACAAATGGTGATGTCGGGAAGCACCATCCCGATGGAAAAGAACGACCTGCTGGTTTCGCGCGCCACCCATGAACGGAAAGCGTTGATCGCCAACGATGTGCGGAGGGAGGAAACTTTCCAGTTCAATCCCCTGCTCCCGGATACGCGCTCTGAAATGGCGATCCCCATGATCGCCGGCGATAAAGTGCTGGGTGTGTTCGATGTCCATTCCGCGAATATCAATCACTTCTCGGAAGAGGATGCAAACATCTACGCCACCCTTGCCTCGCAGGTGGCGGTCTCCCTGCAAAATGCGCGGCTGTATGCGGAACAGGCCGCAACCGTGACGCAATTGCGCGAACTCGACCGCCTGAAATCCTCCTTCCTTGCCAATATGTCGCACGAACTGCGCACGCCGCTCAACTCCATCCTCGGTTTCTCCGATGTCATGCTCGAGGAACTGGATGGGCCGCTGACCGACAACATGCGCACCGACCTGGGCCTGATCCAGAAGAACGGACAACACCTGCTTCACCTCATCAACGATGTGCTGGACATGGCGAAGATCGAATCGGGCAAGATGAATTTGAACCTCGAAGATTTCAACCTGCAGGAGATCATCGAGGAGGTCACCAGCATCACTTCGCCGCTCGCAAGCGAAAAGAACCTGGCCCTCTTCATCGAACCGGATTCAGATCCCGGAATACACATCAGCGCCGACAAGATCCGCATCCGTCAGGTGATGATCAACCTTGTCAACAACGCCATCAAGTTCACCGAGCAGGGCAAAATTTCCATCCGCGCCGTGCGTGAAGATAACCATGTCCTTGTCAGCGTCAGGGATACGGGCATCGGCATCCCGCACGACCATTTGGAATCCGTCTTTTACGAGTTCACACAGGTGGATACCTCCACCACCCGCAAGGTCGGTGGCACCGGCCTGGGCCTGCCCATCAGCCGCCGCCTGATCGAAATGCACGGCGGGCGTTTGTGGGCTGAAAGCACCGGCGTCAACGGGGAAGGTTCCATTTTCTATGTCTTCCTGCCCACCGAAGCCAAGGTCAGGGAAGAAGATCATTCAAAGGTAAAATAACATCATGGCAAAGCCGAAATTCCTGCAATGCGCCCTCTGCGGCAACCAACAACCCTACGAACCATTCGTCCCTGCCGTTTGCAAAACATGCTCGTCACAATGGCTGGAAGCAAAATACGATTACGAAATCTTCAAGAGAAACATCCTGCGCGGACTGCCCGACCGCCCCAATAATTTATGGCGTTTTCAGGATGTCCTGCCGCTCGAGAATCCCGCCGTCCTCGACCTTTACCCCGCAGGCGGAACACCTCTCTGGCTTTCACAACGCTTCGCGACTCACCTTGGGCATGATCGGGTGTATTTCAAGGATGAACGCTACGGCCCGACAAGTTCCTTCAAAGACCGCCAGGCCGCCGTGGCCGTGGCCGCCATGAACGAGAACAACGTGCGCGAGGCGGTCATTGCCTCCACCGGGAATGCGGCGGTGGCGTATGCGGCGGCATGCGCGCGCGCGGGAATTAAACTCTGGGTGTTCATGACCAGCCTCGTGCCGCAGGAAAAATTGCGCGAGGCCGCCCTCTTCGGCGCGGAAGTGATTCGCGTCAGCGGCAACTACGACCAGACCAAACAAATCGCAAGTCAATTCGCCCAACGCCGAAATCTGATTCTCGACCGCGGCGCAAGTTCCATCCCCGCGCGTGAATCGATGAAGACTATCGCCTACGAGATCGTGGAGCAACTCGGCTGGCGCGCGCCCGATTGGTACATTCAGGCCGTCAGCGGCGGGTTGGGCCCGCTGGGCGTGTATCACGGCTTCAAGGAAATGTTCGACATGGGGTTGATTGACCGCATCCCGAAGATCGCCATCATCCAGGCCGAGGGCTGTTC
>JBBIUO010000160.1:0-8986 GCA_037440205.1 Chloroflexota bacterium | reverse complement strand
GACGGGGCGGGGGGCCGTCGAGCACCTGTCCATCCTGGCTGAATTTGGCGTCGTGACACGGGCAGATGAATGCCCCGGCTTCTTCGTGCCAATTCACGTTGCAGGCGAGATGCGTACAGCGGCTGTTGAGGATCAGCAAATCCTTCGGGTCATCCGATTTGCGGATGGCGTATCCGCCAAAGGAGCTGGCAGTCCGCTCCCAGCCGTTGACCTGCACCCGCGTAAACGAAAACGGGTAGGGTTTGTCAACCTGCATATCTTCAAATTTGCCGATGGGAATCCATGCGTCTTTCCCGCCTTCGCGCAGGGCCGGGTCTATTAAATAGGAAACCGACGGCAATCCGAGTGCAACCCCGATTAAACCTCCGACAATCCCGGTGGTCACCTTGATGAAATCGCGCCGGGAAAGCTCATTCGAACCTGACATGTACGCCTCCTTGGAATTTTTTACGAGCCAACTTCTAAACAAGGGAATATTAAGGCTGGGTCATATGATCGAATTGGATTATAAGGGTCATTGTCCGCTTTATTATAGGATAGCTGAAACGAAATATGGATGACGATTGTCACCTTTCAAGGGCGTCCCCTATTTTACGAAATTTTGCGAATCCAAAGGATAAAGAGTAAAATAGGCAACTGCAACACAAAAATCCGGGTGAGATTGTACGCAAATCTTCCTGAAAAAATCGTTTATGGAGGCATAGATGGGCTTGAAACGAGATGTCGGCCTTTCTGCGGGGTTGCGCTACAGGGGACCGTCGGGGTATCTGGCATTCATCCTGCACCGCATCGGCGGACTGGGCATGGCAATCTTTATTACCGTGCACATTCTGGCGTCGTTCGTTGGCGGGAAAACCGGGGCATTCTTCAATAATATGTACGAGAACTGGGCGTTCCAAATCTTTATTTTCTTTTGCACGCTGTTCCATGCGATCAATGGACTGCGCATCACCGTGTTGGATCTCTTCCCCAAATTGCTGGATTATCAAAACGAGGCCATTTGGATCGAATGGGCGGTGTTCATTCCGCTTTTTGGAATTTCGACTTTTGTCATCGTAAGCACGGCGCTGGGAGGCTAGGATGACCACGAAACCGAAAACCCTTTCCCTCAAACAACGCGGCCTGACGAACTTCGAAGCCATGATGTGGATCTTTACGCGCCTCTCCGCCCTGGCAATGTATGCCTTGATCCTCTTTGCCCTGGCCGGCGCCCTGATGATGGGCGCGCGGGAGCAGATGAATCTCGCGGATGTGATGCGCTGGGCCTTCATGCCAAATTCCACCCATGTGCAAAGCACCGATGTGCCGGACCTCGCTCCCTGGTCAACCCCGTTCTGGAGGTTGACCGCCAGCGCCCTGTTGTTTGTTGCGGTGGCGCATGGCGTGCATGGGCTGGTCGTCATTGCGGATGACTACATCACGGGCGAAAATGCGCGCAGACACGTGCGCCTGTTGAGCATCCTCATGATGACCGCGATGACGCTGATGGGTTTGTATCTCATTTGGACTTCGTAAATCGTTTAACCACAAAGGGTCACGACGGTACACAAAGGAAAAACCTTTGTGACCCTTTGTCTCCTTTGTGGTGAAGAATTTTTCAGGAGCATTAATTCATGGCAAATGTTCATCAATTCGATGTGGTGGTTGTCGGCGCGGGCGGCGCGGGGTTAATGGCCGGTTTGTACGCCTCGCGCAACGCAAAGACAGCCGTCATCAGCAAGTTGTATCCCACGCGCTCGCACACGGGAGCGGCGCAGGGCGGCATCTCCGCCGCGCTGGGCAACTACGAGGAAGACAAACCCGAATGGCACATGTACGACACAGTCAAAGGCTCGGATTATCTCGGCGACCAGGATGCCATCGAGTTCATGTGCAACGAAGCGATTCATGCCGTCCTTGAGCTGGAACACATGGGCCTGCCCTTTGACCGCACCCCCGAAGGGCGCATCTCTCAGCGACCCTTTGGCGGGCACACGAATAATGAAACGGGCAAACCCGTGAGAAGGGCCGCGCACGCCGCAGACCGCACCGGCCACATGATTCTGCAAACGCTGTACCAGCAATGCTTAAAGAACAAGGTCAATTTCTTCGATGAGTATCAGGTGCTCGATTTCATCATAGTCAACGGCAAGGCGGCGGGCGTTGTGGCTGTGGAACTTTCCACTGGCGAATTGCATACCATTCACGCCAAAGCGGTGATCTTCGCCACCGGCGGGCATGGACGCATCTTCGAGGTCACGTCCAATGCGTATGCGTACACCGGCGATGGCGCGGCGATCCTTTTACGCCACGGCATTCCGCTGGAGGACATGGAGTTCTTCCAATTCCACCCAACGGGAATTTATAAACTTGGCATTCTCATCACCGAAGGCGTGCGTGGAGAAGGCGGTATCTTAATCAATGGCAAGGGCGAACGCTTCATGCCGAAGTATGCGCCGTCTGTGAAGGACCTCGCCTCCCGTGATGTGGTCTCGCGCGCGATCTACACCGAGATCAAGGAAGGCCGCGGCGTGGACGGCAAAACTACGTCTACCTCGATGTGCGGCCTGAAAGTGTGAATCGCTATGCGGCGATGGATGGACGAACAAATCCAGACGGCTCGGCGTACAACATCACGGGTGAGCAGGTTTTGGCAAAACTTCCCGACATCATTGACTTCTGCCGCGTCTACCTCGGCGTTGACCCAATCACGCAGATGATGCCCATCCAACCGACGGCGCATTACACGATGGGCGGAATCCCCACGAACAAATACGGCGAGGTCGTGATTGATGATAAAGGCACGGTTTTCCCCGGCCTTTATGCGGCGGGTGAATGCGCGTGTGTTTCAGTGCATGGCGCGAATCGCCTTGGTACAAATTCACTGCTTGATATCGTTGTCTTTGGCAAACATGCGGGACTCAAGGCGGCGGAGTATGCAAAGTCTGCCGATTTTGAGAAACTGCCCGGGGACGCCGAAGCAGGCTCGAGGTCCGCGTTTGATGCGTTTCGCAATACGTCGGGAAAAGAAAACGCTTTTGATATCGCCAATGAGTTGAAGAAGGTCATGTTCGAGGATGTCGGCATCTACCGAAACGAAAAGGATATGACCGCCGCGCTGGAGAAAGTGCGCGAATTGCAGAATCGTTTCAAGGATGTGGGCGTGACCGACACGGGCAAAATTTTCAACACTGAGTTGTTGAATGCGTGGGAACTTGGCAACATGCTCGATATTGCGGAAGTGGTGGCGGTGAGCGCGGTGAATCGAAAAGAATCACGCGGCGGACATTCGCGCGAGGATTATCCCAATCGCGACGATGCGAACTGGCTGAAGCACACGTTGATCGCAAGGAAGAACGGAAAACTTGAGATCAGTTACAAGCCGGTTGTCATTACCAAGCACCAGCCAAAAGCGAGAGTTTATTAAACTATGTCATTGCGAGGAGGGCGCCAGCCCGACGAAGCAATCTCTTGTTAGTAGGAGATTGCTTCGGGCAAAGAACAAGAGCGCCCTCGCAACGACATGAGGAGAACTTAATGGAAGTCACTGTCAAAGTTTTTCGTTACAACCCCGAGAAAGACAAACGCGGCAATTATGTGACCTATAAATTGGAAGCCGATCCGAACGACCGCGTGCTGGATGTGCTCGAACACATCAAGGGCAAAACGGATGGGACGCTTTCCTTCCGCCGTTCGTGCGCGCATGGCGTGTGCGGTTCGGATGCGATGCGCATCAACGGGCGCAATATGCTGGCCTGCAAAACGTTGATCCGTGATTTGGGCGCGAACATCACTGTGGAGCCTGTCCTCGGCCTGCCGATCAAAAAGGATTTGATCGTGGACATGGAACCGTTCTTCGATAATTATAAGAAGATGCTTCCGTATTTCATCAACGAAAGCCCGCTTCCTGAAAACGGCCGCGAGCGTTTGCAAAGCCCCGAACAACGCGCGCGCTTCGATGAAACCACCAAGTGTATTTTGTGCGCGGCCTGCACCACGTCCTGCCCGTCGTATTGGGCGAGCGGAGAATATTACGGCCCCGCCGCCATCGTCAATGCGCACCGCTTCATCTTCGACAGCCGCGACGAAGCCGCGGACCTTCGTTTGCAAATCCTCGCTGAGACCGACGGCATTGCCCGCTGTCACACCGCGTATAACTGCACCGAAGCCTGTCCGCGCGAGATCAAGGTCACAAAGGCGATTGGCGAAGTGAAGATGGCGATCATTACAGGGAAGCTGGATTGAAAGCCAGCAGAGAGTGAACAGTAATCGTAAACAGTGAGCAGTAGACCGCGTCTGTGAAGATGCGGTTTATTTTTATTTTGGAGGCACAAATGAATGTATTGAGACTGTCGGCATTCTCGAAAGATGGCAAAGGCGGCAATCCTGCCGGCGTGGCGTTTTATGATGAAATGCCCACTGCCGATGAAATGCTCGCGATTGCCAAACAGGTTGGATATTCCGAGACGGCGTTTGCAGTGAAGAGCGGAGATGGCTGGCGTGTCCGTTATTTTGCGCCGGCGATGGAGGTTCCCTTTTGCGGTCATGCCACCATTGCACTTGGCGCCGCGCTTGGTGAACGATTTGGCGAAGGCTTGTATAAGTTGTATTTGAATCAGGGCGGGATCAGTGTGCGCGCGGAAAAAACAGGTGATGGGATATTCAGCGCGACGCTTCAATCGCCGGGGACACATTCCGAGGATGCGGCGGGGGAATACCTGGATAAAGTCCTCGCTTCATTCCACCTGACAACTGCCAGCCTCGAACCGGCATTTCCTCCCCGATTCGCTTCCGCCGGCGCGAAGCACTTGATCCTTTTCCTGAAAGACCGTAAAACACTCGCCAACATGAATTATCAGTAGATCACGAAAACCTCGCGTAGTTTGCGCTCTCTGGCGCAAATTAGGCGTTAGAGAACGCCAATTACGCGCTTTCGTGAAGTACTGATTATCCATTCGACAATGTTCGGGCGTTGATGATGGAAAAAGAATTGACCACGATCAGCCTGCTCTGGCGCGAATCGGACGATGTGTTCCATTCCCGCAACGCCTTTGCTTCGGGCGGGGTCTATGAGGACCCGGCCACAGGCGCGGCGGCCGCGGCACTGGCCGGGTACCTGCGCGATATTAACTGGAAGGGACCCAATGCCTTCACCATCTTGCAGGGATATGATATGGGTATGCCGTCCCGTTTGGCCGTGGCATACACTCCGAAGGTTGGCGAGGGTGTTGCTGTCAGTGGTGAGGTTCGGCATATTTGAGGGTGGAGATTCTGCCGGGGCGGTTCATGCTCAGGGGAGGGGATGATAGGGTTCGAGAATCAGGCCTCGGGTTGGGGTGAAGCAAAAGTGAATTTTGGGCAGATATCCGCCCGCCCTATTTCGATATTCTGGGGTGGTTAAATCCAATTAATTGGGGAAATTTCCTTATTTTCCTTATTGACTTTTCCGCGAATCTAATTAAAATAAAAGTAGTCCTTACAAAAATGCAAGTTGTTCCTGCCAAATGTGCCATTTGGTATTTTTTTTGACCTAATTCAAAAATATATTTTTAAGCCTGTATGAGAATCTTATTTTGATAGGTGATTGTAATGTTGAGTTATTTTTTGTATAAAACTTCTTTTCAGTGCAGAAACAACTGCCAAACTTGTAACGCTTTTCCTGTTTATGATGGGATGTTTTTATGGCGAACTTAATGCCAATGAACAATATTGGCAAACCAGGAAGACTTGAAATGGAAAAGAAAAGCAGGGTTCAGAAATTGGCGGAGGGGGTCGGTATATCTACGATGAATTCATCGGTGAGATGCGCAAGCGTGGCTGTAGTGAACCGACGACAATAAAGATCTGGCGGGGGGAATATGAAGAATTTACGGATTACAAGGATAACGACATCAATTTGAGTAATTTGCGAAAAGCGGCTTCCGTGTTGAGGGTGGGAGCGGGCTCGCTGTTGCCGAAATAAAAATTATTTTGTCAGGGTGAGTCCTCACCCACCGTAAAGCAAGGAGAAAACAATGAAAAAACGATTGGTTTCCAGTTTTTTTTCTGCTCTTTTGATTGTGATGCTGGCAATGGCAACACTGCCCACACAAAATGCCCAGGCCAGACCTCAAAAAGCGATAACCGCTTTGCAGAGCTGGTCAAATGTGTATCATGGCACCAGCACGGCCACACAAAATATCACTTACACGGTGCCAACGGGAAGCAACGCCTATCGCATGTTGGTTGTTGCGATAGCTTCTTCGAGGACATCGGTTGGCGCCCGCACGGTAACGATTACCTATGGCGGTCAAACTCTCGCTGCCAGTACCGCCGGGGACATGGCTACGACAACCGTGCAACAGCATACGCAGTTATATTATTTGAATGAGGCAGGACTCGATGCGGCCGCCAACACCACCCTTTCTGTTACCGTCAGCGGTGGCACGACGAGGGTTACGGATGTCTTTGCCGCGGTTTTCGACGGAGTCGATCAGACCACTCCGATCACCGATTCGAAAAACTACAGCAGCGGCACAGTCACGACGAATAATCCGGTATTTGCCACCGGGTTGACCGTAAATGCCAACGATCAGGCCGTGGAAATTGTCAGTTCCATGCGGCTCGGCAATGCAACGCCGCGCACGATCACGTACGCTACAAATTGGACGATGTCTCAGGAACAAACCTGGACCACCACCGATGGTGTGAGGAATGGTGTTGCAAATCGCAGTATTCCCGCCACGAATGTGGCTGACACGTCATCAACGACTTTGAGCGGAGTAACTCTTGCCTCCATGACTGCCATGACATTAAAGGCGGTGCAATCCACCACTACCGGCACCGCAACCGCCTCTGCCGCAGATGCGACTTCGATAGATGTGTCCATGCCATACACAGATGACGGCAATGGAAATAATACCTACACAGTTGATTACAAACTTTCAGCCGCCATTTCGTGGACAAACTGGGTCACAAATGCGGCGCATACTGCATCTCCCTACACAACCACCATCACAGGTCTTTCTTCTTCGACAAGCTATGATGTGCGTGTGACGTACAATGATGGCGACGGCGTGACTGGGACAAACCCGCAAACTATCGCCAACATAACAACTCCCATAAACGTTTTTGACACGAAGATACGCTTCACAGGAAGTGGAAATCCTGTAACACAAAGCTACACTGTTGGAGCGGGCGGAGACCTCCTTGTTCTGTCCATTGTCACAAATGGCACCACCAGGGCAGGCGGCGCGCCCACTTTTAATGGCATTGCACTCACTCAGGCCGATTCAACAAGGGCCGCAAATGAAACAGTCACTGAAATGTGGTATTTGCCGAACCCGCCAGCCGGGGCGTCTTACAACATCAGTATTCCAAACACTGGCGGAATCACGTTATACGCGACCGCATCCTCTTATTTTGCTCAAACCGGCTATTCATATGCTTTGGATGTGGCGAACGGGAATGCAGTCGGCGGTGGCGGCTCGGCCAACCCGGCTGTTTCTGTTACAACTACATCGAACGGGGATGTCATTGTCGGCGCAATGGGAAATGGCAATAACGCCGCTCCCACTGGTCGAAATGGAACGGTTCTATATGAAACCGACAACGGATTCTTCTCCGATAATAGTCAGTACTATTATCAGTCTACCGCTGGAGCCTATGCCACCAGTTGGACCATAGGCGCTGATGACTGGAGTTTCGTTGCCGCGGCGTTCAAGCAGGTGCCTGCGGGAACGGTTGTTGGTGTCGCAACTGCATCCGCGTCAGGTTCGACCACCATCGATGTTTCCATGCCGTATACGAATGACGGCAACGGAAACAACACTTACACCGTTGAATACAAACTTTCATCCGCCGGTTCATGGACAAATTGGGTCACAAATGCGTCGCACACCGCATCTCCCTACACAACCACGATCACCGGGCTTTCTCCTTCGGCAAGTTATGACGTGCGTGTGACGTACAATGACAGCGACGGCGTCACCGGGACGAACCCGCAGACGATCAGCAACATCACAACCAGCGCCACCCCTGTATCCATCCTCGATGGATGGCCGGCAAGCCCGCAATTCACTGCAACCACCGGGGATCCATCGGGAACCTTCGCGATCTCGAGCGGCTCGAATAGGTTATTGGTGGTCGCCGTAGATGTGGCGGATGCTGGCGTTACAGGACATACTTATTCGGTGACCTATGGCGGTAAACCATTGACGCAAGCGGCAACAGAGAACTCCGGTAGAAGATCAACATGGATCGGCTATTTGAAAGAGTCGGATATTGCAAGCCGAAGCGGCAATAACCTTGCAGTCACGATCACAGGCACGCATACCGGCGCAGTGGCGTACGTTGCCAGTTATTCCAACGTTGACCAGACTGCTCCAATCACCCAGGGCGCTACTGCGGTTGATGCCAATAACAATACTGTTACGGTGGGTCCCTTGAGCGTCACTCCCGGCGGCTACGGAGTTTACACCTGGGCGGGCACTTCCGGTCGTACCAGAACGTCCGATACTGAAACGTACACGGAATACGATGATGCCGGTCCGGCATTCGGTGACCTTAGGGATTACGGAATAGCGGCAAAAGCACTCACTTCTGTGAGTTCTACAAATCCGACAATTACCTGGTCGGGTGGGGCTCGTACGTCTGTGTCGCTTATTACGTTCAACCCCGCTCCCAACAAAACCGATCAGACCATCACCTTTGGCGCGCTGGCAAACAAGACCTATGGCGATCCAGATTTCACCGTCAGCGCCACGGCAAGTTCAGGGTTGGCTGTGACCTTCAGCAGTCAAACCACCGGCACTTGTACAGTGACTGGTAACACGGTTTCCGTCGTATCGGCTGGCGCTTGTACCATCCGCGCTTCACAGGCGGGTGATGCCACCTACAACGCCGCGCCCGATGTGGATCAATCCTTCACCATCAATCAGGCGGGCCAGACCATCACCTTCGGCGCATTGGCAGACAAAACCTACGGCGATGCGGATTTCACCGTCAGCGCCACGGGCGGAGCCTCCGG
>JBBIUO010000159.1:2460-9010 GCA_037440205.1 Chloroflexota bacterium | reverse complement strand
CTCCTCTTCCGAAACATGCCAGATCTCTTTTACAGAAAATACCTTGCACTATCTTAGAGAACGCCAATTACGCGCTTTCGTGAAGTACTGATTATATTGTGATGTTGGGTTTGGGATAGACAGCAACCTTCGATTAATTCCAACTCTTGCAAGGCTATGTCGTACTGGCTTTGATTTACTGGGGTTCATAAAACTGTCTGGAACGACTCCAGCGTTATCAACCATTGCTTCTGCAAATCTTGCGGTTGTAAATGGTGCAGGTAACTTTGTTGGGAAATAGCCAAGGGATAGTAGTGAATGTAAGTCTGTCATTTGTAGATACTTGCCCTATCTTAAGTTTGTTGAAATTCCCCAATTATACACTTCTATAAATTAGATGACTTTCGCTTTCGGCGCGTCAACAGGAAATTTGGGCATTAGATGGCGATCCCTGCTTCGGCGATGAAGGCTTCCAATACGGGAGTTTCTGACTCAAATACTTCTGAACCAAAGGTTTCGATATGAAACTCGATGGCAGATTTCACGTCCGCAAGCGCGTCTTCATAAGTGTCGCCTTCACCGACGACAACTCCCTTCACGCCAAGAGGATATGCCACATAGCCATCGGGATGTTTTTCAACGATAATTTTGAATTGCTTTGTCATGTCATGCTGCCTTTCAATTCCTTGCAATGGATTATACCGTCATCCGTGCAAAGGATGAAAAACAGTCGGGACATCTCGTCCGCGCTGGGTTAATGCCACTTGGTTTTGACAAGCTCAACACTACGCCTTCGGGCTGCCCAGCGGGACAAAGATTTATCCCGCCGATTCGGGAGGTGAAAGCCCGCGCGAATTTCGGTGTTATACTAACCGCAACGAGGTATCATCTTGCGCTACGATTTCGACTGGGATCCCAACAAAGAACGCGCCAACATCCGCAAGCATGGAATCTCGTTTCGGCAGGCCGCGTCCGTTTTTCGTGACCCAAACCAATTGTCAAGATTTGATGAAAGTCACAGTGAGCAAGAAGACCGTTGGATTACGCTTGGTATTGATGGCACAGGCGTTTTGAGAGTTGTAGTTCACACGTTCGAACAGGTAAACGAAGACCTATGGCGAATAAGAATTATCTCAGCCCGAAAGGCAAATCCCGAAGAAACAAAGAAATACAACGAGATGACGACATGAAAGACCATTACGACTTCTCGGTGGCAGAGCGCGGTAGGTTCTACCGGGCTGATGCCGAATTTCATTTCCCCGTCTTCCTTGAGCCTGATGTCAATGAGTTTTTGACACGCCTGGCCGAGCAAAAGAAAGTTGCCGTTGACGAATTGGTCAATGAGTTGTTGCGGGCGGATATGAATATTATTCAAAGCGCCCGCGGTTAGAAGCCTTGATTGAAGATGAAAGACGGTCTCGGGACATCACGTCCACGAGAGACCGTTTTTGTTGCGGCTACATGCCAAGATAATCAAAATCAGGTTTGGTCAGGTCAAATTTAATTTTGGTCTGATGAAAATTCAGTTTGGTCTGGGCAAAGTTTCGGCGGTTAGGTCAACCTCTCCCCTCCCTAAAAAGGAAGAACGACCCCAAGCAGTTTCAACCCGGCATAGATCATGAGCAATCCCACAACCGCCGTCCACGGAGCGCGGCGGGATAATTCCAGCAACACATCCCAACCCTCACCGATAAACTTCAGGAATGTTCCACTTTTCAGCAGGCCTGCGACCTGACCGTCGAAGCGGCAGGCGAGATGTTCGGTTCCAACAGTCTGGAACAGCAGGCCGTCAAAAAGGGATGGTCAGAGGTTGGCATCACTGCCGGGGGCAATGCGCCCAGCGGTTGTCTAAGCACCATCTTGAGCGCCCTGGGTTTCAAAGTTCGAGCGGAGCATAATGCGGATCATCTACGAACGCTCCGGCGGCATCACGGGATCGAAATCCAGCATGGACATCAACCTCGATGACCTTTCATCGGATCAAGCCATGACCTTACGCAGGCTTCTGGACGAGGTGAATTTTTTTACCCTGCCGGAGAATCCACCCACCCGCCCTGTTCCGGATGGTTTTCAATACACCATCACGGTCGAAACCGAAACGGCCAAACACACAGTCCGCACCAGCGATACATCTGCATCAGCCGAATTACATTCCCTTCTTCAGGAACTATCCCACATGGCGCGTTCGCGACGCAGATCATAGATTAACATCCACAAGAGAACGGAACAAAAACGGCCCCGGACATTCTGTCACGGAGCCGTTTTTGCTCTACATCTTTGAACGACGCTCGGTCGGTCGTCAATTCTTGTGGGGAGCCTGTGATAGATAAAGGTCTTCTCGGTCGAGCGGATCAAGCCGTACAGCACCAGAACTGTCACAGCGATAAAAAGAAACGCGGTCATCATAAGTATTTCTCCGTTTTTCGGCGGTTCAGCCGTGTGTTTGGATTGGGACGACCAAATCCTACCGCAAAAGTATCTGTTTTTTGTTAACGCTTCTGAAATCCCGCTTTTCAGTTCTGTATGTGTCGAAGCCCCAGGAGCATGGAAACTGGGGAAGTGGATGGCAGTTCCTTCCCATTCGCGCCCGGCTTCAGCAAAACCATTCTCATCCCTTTCGTTTGTCAATCATCCGTTCCGCCACGCCGCGAATCTGCCCGAATTTATTCAGCAACTGGGCATACGGCCCGGACTGAAAGGTTTTCAACTCACCTTCAGTGACGAACAATCCCGATGTCGTCAGGAAATAAAACGCCACACGCCCCACACCGGGAAGCGGATTCTCTTTTACAGGCCGGGCCTTCGCCAAAAATATCTGCGCCATGCTCACAAGCGACTTCGCCGCCTCCGCCACCCGCGGGTCGTTTCCAAGTCCCATCACGCCCCCGCCCGGCGTCGGGAAAAATGTCGCTTCGCCGCTGGCAAATGCAGTCGTGGTCAGGGCAAACGTTGCATTCGCCCTCTGGTCAATCATCCCAATATCCATGATCGCGCCATACACTTTTTGGGGTTCACTGCCATCGAGTCCCACGTTCCCCGGCGTCATCTGGAAGATCATGTCACGCCATTTCTTATAACTTTCGGAAACCACCATTTTGGGTTCCCTGCCGGACGGATTTTTGAGCACGTCACGTCTCCTTCGGTCTCTCGCTACGCCGCCGCGATTCCCGCCTTCGCCGACTTAAGATCGTAATAGATCGGGATCATCTGCGAAACGCCCACCAGGTCCAGCACATCCAAAACATTCCGCTGGGGGTTAAGAAGCGCCACCCGTCCGCCGCGGCTCAACACCGAGCGCGCCGTATTGACCAGCATCGGAATCGCAATGGATGAGATGTAAGTCACTTTCGACAGGTCAATCAAAACGCGAAGGCCGGCCCCCGTGCAGTAACGGATGAACGCGACCTCGATATCGTCCATGCCATTTCCATCCAGTTTTCCAGAAAACTTGATCAAACGAATGCCATTTTCCAATTCACTGTATTGCAATTTCATTCAAACCTGCCTTTTATTTGAATAACGATTCTCCGTGTTCGACAAAGGGACGGCGCGGGTCAAACTTAACCGACGCCTGCTCCTGTTTCAATGGACAGAATCTACCCCTAAAAATGTTCGCGCTAACGAAGGCCGGGGATCTCATCCAGGTCCCACAGCCGAACATTGTCAATGACCGCAGACGCCGCGTGCTTCGTCGTCGAGATCATGCGAAACGACACAGCCCAGGGGTAAGGTCCCGTAACAGCCGCAGACCGGCAACCGCCCAAATAACCAAGAGGGGCGTCGTTGAAGTACACCGCGCATTCGCTTCCCTGCATGATGATGATGACATTGATCCGCTCCGGAGGAAAATATTCGAACGTGCCCGAAACCGCCTGCCGCGGGCTGGAAAGACTCCAGTTTTTATTCTTCGATATATCCAGAAACACGCTTTCATCCCCGGTCTGGACAAATTGAATTTGAGCAACGTCCTCCGGCTGAGTCTTCCTGAACTGAAAGTCAAATCGCAAAACAAAATTCTCGCGGATCAGGCGCGGATTATAGATCATCACATCCCTGTCATCCTTCCCCTCAGACGAGCGCAGGAACAGGGCTTCATCCTGCATATCGGAATAATAGGGGCCGCTGGTACTGTCGGGAAACCTGTAAAACCAACCCTGATTCAAGATCGAGAGGCCGTCAATATAATTGAGCATCTCCTCCGGGCGCGGGCATTCATCCATCCGCTGGAAGTTGTAAATGCACACAAAAGGAAATTCATCATGGAAGCCGGGGTTTTGATTCGCCAGCGCCGCAAGGATGGGATCGGAGAAATCAGTCACCCACTCCGGGTAGGGAAATGTCGTGGGTGTCGGAACCAGAAACGGGGGAGTCGGAAGCGGGTCAAATTCCACAAGCGGAGCCGCAGGCGGTTCGTCAATCAGCATTTTGCTTTCCAAATTCACAGACGGGGGAGTCAATGAAGGCTTTGCCCCGCAGGCAAAAGTAAACAACAGGATACCGGCCAAATGAAATAGAAGTTTTGTACGTCGCATTTTTCTCATCGTTGATGGGGGCATTATAGTATTCCATGCCGTTTTTTGAAAAGCCGCAATGAAAGAGGAATAAAAAAACGGTTTTTTGTGAAATGAAATTTAGAAGGACTGCCCGCTGTTTGCAGGTGGAAAAGATTCCTTTTCCTTTGGTTTGCGCGGCGCGCGCGGTTTCGCTTCGGTCTGCTTGGGTTGCAGGAACAACATGTAGCCATACACCAGCGAGAAAAAGCCGTAGACCACCAGCAACAACCATCCGTTCGAGCGGAAGACTCCGATGGATGAAATGCCCAAAATGCTCAGGACAAATCCGCCAAGCGAACCCGCCAGCAAAACAAACCCGACACTCTTCTGCGTTTTCACCGCCACATCCTTCAAGAACCAAAGCAGCGCGCCGGAGATGAACAAGACACCGCCTAAAAATCGCACCACCAATAACTCGGACACATAGACCTCGGTTCCAAGCTGGGTGAGGACAAATTCAGGCATGAGCACAAGCACCGCGCCGAAAACAGCCGCCACAATCGCATTGATCATAAACATCAAACGGTAGTTCATTTTATTCTCCTTTACACATGATATTGATAAAATAAATATACAACATCACCAGACGCCGGCGCAAGCCCCATTGCCCGCCCGACCTTACATTTGCCTTGCACGGCATATCTCCCCGCATCCCACATTTATCCTACCGAAAACAAGGAGACTGTATGACAACCCTCACCATCCGCCGGGGAACGGAACAAGACCAGTTCGCAGTTTTCAAGGTATTTCGCATTTCCCTGTTTGGCCTGCTCAAAGACCTGAAGATGGTTCACAGCCTGCCCACCGCCGAAGAGATCGAAGCCCTGTATGAATACTACCGGGATTTCATGAATCACATCCTTGAAACCTGCGACCAGTTTTGGGTGGCGGAATTGAACGGAGAGATTATCGGATACGCGCGCTCGATTCTGCGGGATGGGATTCGCCAACTGACGGAATTTTTCGTCCTCCCGCATCATCAGGGACTGGGAGTTGGCCGCCAATTACTGGCAAGGTCCTACCCGAAAGAGGATTCACAAAACCGCGTCATCTGCGCCAGCCCCGATCCCCGCGCGTTGATTCGCTATTTGAAAACAGGCGTGCGCTCGCAATTCACCATTTACGAATGGAGCCGCAAGCCTGAGGTCGTTCCCTTCGAGACGGATTTGGTCATCAAACCCATTGAAGACACCTCCGAAAATATTTCCATCCTCAATGAGATTGACCGCGTCATCATCGGCTACACCCGCGAGACAGATCATCACTGGCTCATCAAAAACAAGCGCGGACATTTCTACATGCTGGAAAAACAAATAGTCGGTTATAGTTACTTTGGCAACCGGGCAGGTCCCATCGCCATGCTGAACAATGCCGATTTTTCCGCCGCCCTCGCGCACATCGAAACCGAAATGACCAAAACTGTGGATGACGTTTATAATGAAATCATTCTCTGCGTCCCCATGAACAATCCCGCCGCAGTGGAGTACGTCCTCAGGCGCAGCTACCAGACCGTTCCATTCTTCGAACACTTCCTCGCAGAAAAACCGCTCGGCCGTTACGAAAACTATGTTTTCATAGACCCAATTCTCATCACATAGGTTTTATCGATTTCAGGAATTACGCAAAACCTTGCGTAGAGCGCGTTCTCCAACGCGCGGGCTACATAATTTAATCCAAGTTGCCACCTTGCGCAAATTACACAAGTCTTAACGCGAAGGCGCAGAGTCGCAAAGGGAAAAACACCAAATCCTGGCGTCTTGGCGACTTTGCGTTAAAAGTCTCGTTCAAAATCAGATCATACTTCATAGGTGGCAACTTGAGTTAATTTATAAAAAGGAGAAAATCTTATGGGTAGTTTCGATTGGATCATCACGGGGTTGACAATCTTTATAGGCATTGCAAGCACGGCATGTACCGTCATCGTCCCCATCCTGATCCTTGCAGGGGTTGGATATTTCCTCTACAAGCGAAGCCAGCAAGGCAGTGCGTATCGTCAGGTTGCACAGGCCTGGCCCAGC
>JBBIUO010000159.1:0-2403 GCA_037440205.1 Chloroflexota bacterium | reverse complement strand
CGGTCGTGGTCTATCAATATGAAGTGGGTGGAAGAAGTTACCAGTCCCAAACGATAAAAGCGGGAGAGCAATTCATCAATGTCCGCATCACCGGTCAGGCGCAGGCGACGGTTGCCCGCTACCCCATCGGAGCAACTGTGACCGTCTACTACAACCCGGCAAATCCCGCCGAATCCGCCCTGGAAAGATAACTCTGTGCTATAATCCGCGCCACGATGATGAACCATAACTTTTTTGCCCGCAACAACGACAATAATAACAACGATAATGACGATCCCTGTGTCGTTGGGCGAAGCGTTGCTGGTTGACAGATAACTCAAGTCAAATCAAATCGCCCGACGCAAATGCGAAGGGCGATTTATTTTATGTATTTCATGTCGTTGCGAGGGTTGAGACGCGATAGCGTCGAAATCCTGAAGCAATCTCCACTCAATTAGGGGATTGCTTCGTCGGGAAAAACACCCTCCTCGCAACGACAAAAGAGAGGCGCACTATGTACAGAACACATACTTGCGGAGAATTACGAGCCAGCCATGCGGGGCAGACCGTCACGCTCGCGGGCTGGGTCAATCGTCGGCGTGACCACGGCGGGGTGGCATTCTTTGACCTGCGTGACCGCTCGGGGCATATCCAGGTCACGATCAATCCCGACCTGCCCAAAGAGGTATTGGATGTCGTTGCCAATGTCCGTTTTGAGTGGGTGCTTCAAGTTGAGGGACTCGTTCAAAAGCGGCCTGCGGGAATGGAGAATCCCAAGATGGCAACTGGAGAAATCGAAATCATTGCCAAGAACATCACGGTTCTAAATCCATCCAAGACGCCGCCTTTCATGGTCAATACGGACAACGACCTGCCCGACGAAAATACGCGCCTCAAATATCGCTACATTGACCTGCGCCGCGAACGGATGACCCGCAATATGGTTTTGCGTCACAAGGTCATTAAATTCATGCGCGATTATCTCGATAAGGAAGGTTTCATCGAGATCGAAACGCCCATCATGTTCAAGGCAACTCCTGAAGGCGCGCGCGACTACCTCGTGCCTTCCCGCATTTACCCTGGACAGTTCTATGCCCTGCCCCAGTCGCCCCAGCAGTTGAAGCAATTGCTGATGGTGGCGGGCATGGACAAGTACTTCCAGATCGCGCGCTGTTTCCGCGACGAAGACCTGCGCGGCGACCGCCAACCCGAGTTCACGCAACTCGACCTGGAAATGTCCTACGTCCATCGCGATGACGTATTGGCGCTCGTCGAAAATCTATACACCGAAATGCTTCCCGCCATTGCGCCGAACAAAAAATTACTCTCGACACCGTGGAAGAAGATTCCGTATCTTGAAGCGATGGACAGATACGGCACCGACAAGCCCGATCTGCGTTTTGGCATGGAACTGATCGATGTCAGTGACGTCTTTGCGAAAAGCGAATTTAAGGTGTTCAAGTCCGCCTTGGAGGCGGGCGGCGTGGTCAAGTGCATCGTCGCGCCGAAGTCTGCGGAGATGTCCCGCAAGGAGATCGATGCGTTGACCGAATCTGCAAAAGGATTCGGGGCGAAGGGTTTGGCCACTTTGGCAGTAACAGGCGAAGGGTTGAAGGGAACCGCCGCGAAGTTCGTCACAGCCGAAGAAGCGGAGGCGGTCAAATCCAAAACAGGCGCGAAGGAGGGCGACCTTCTCCTGTTCGCGGCAGACGCCCGCGTGGTTGTCAATAAAGTATTGGGCGGGTTGCGCCTCATCCTGCGCGATAAGTTGAATCTGGCCGATAAAGACCTGATGGCATTCGCGTGGGTGGTGGACTTTCCGTTCTTCGCGTTCAACGAAGAGACGCAGGCCTGGGAGTCGGAGCATCATCCGTTCACGATGCCGAAATTGAGCGACCTGGACAAATTCGATACCGATCCAGGCGCGGTGATGTCGGATGCATACGACATGGTGTGCAACGGATACGAGATGGCATCGGGTTCAATCCGAATCCATCGGCGCGATATTCAGATGAAGATGTTCCAGATGCTCGGTTTGAGTGACGAGGATATTCAAAAGAAGTTTGGTCACATGCTCGAAGCGTTCGAGTACGGCGCTCCCCCGCACGGCGGCATGGCACCTGGCATTGACCGTCTCGTGATGCTGCTGGCGGACGAACCCAACATCCGCGAGGTGATCGCCTTCCCCAAGAACCAGAACGGACGCGATGTGATGGCGGATGCGCCTTCGGAAGTGGAAGCGAAGCAGTTGAAAGAGTTACATATTAAGTTTGACTAATGTCATTGTGAGGGCGTTCTTTGCCCGAAGCAATCTTCCCATTAACAGAAGGTTGCTTCGTCGGGAAAAACGCCCTCCTCGCAACGACATGATCAGTACTTCACGAAAGCGCGTAATTGGCGTTCTCTAACGCCTAATTTGCGCCA
>JBBIUO010000158.1:4180-9029 GCA_037440205.1 Chloroflexota bacterium | reverse complement strand
GCCATCTCCCCGATAAAGCCATTGACCTGATGGATGAAGCCGCCGCAAAATTGCGCGTTGCGTTGTATTCCATGCCGCCCGATCTCAAAGCCTTGAAGAGCGAGATTGACCGCCTGCACGCCGAAGAGGAGCAGGCCGGTTTGGAGCGCGATTACGAACGTGCCGCCCAAAAGAAAGCCGAGCGTTTGCGCCACGAACAGGAATACACGGTCAAGCGCGATAAATGGGAGGTGGACCACCAACTCGATGAAGTGGTGGATGTGGACGACATTGCCTCGGTTGTGCATCAATGGACGGGTATTCCCGTCAACCAGATGCTCGAAACCGAATCGGAAAAACTCCTGCACATGGAAGCGCGTTTGCACGAACGCATCATCGGGCAGGAGGAAGCCATTCGCGCCATCTCCGATGCCATCCGCCGCGCCCGCTCCGGGTTGAAAGATCCGGGCCGCCCGATTGGTTCGTTCATTTTCATCGGCCCGTCCGGCGTCGGCAAGACCGAGCTCGCCAAGGCCCTCGCGTGGTTCATGTTCGATGATGAAGAGGCGCTCGTTCGCATTGACATGTCCGAATACCGCGAACAGCATACCGTGAGTCGGCTCTTCGGCGCGCCGCCCGGATATGTCGGTTACGAAGAAGGCGGTCAACTCACAGAAGCAGTCCGCAGGCGTCCGTATCGAGTCGTCCTCTTCGACGAAATCGAAAAGGCGCATCCCGAAGTGTGGAATGCACTGCTTCAGATCATGGATGACGGCCGCTTGACGGATGGTCAGGGCAAGGTGGTGGACTTCCGTAACACGGTTCTGATCATGACCTCGAATCTGGGCACTGAATATGTGACAAAGGGCGGCACTTTGGGCTTTCTCACCCAAAAAGCGGACGACGACGAGCGCGCCATGCACGACAAGATCGAGAAGGCGCTCAAGGGCGCTTTCCGCCCCGAGTTCCTCAACCGTGTGGATGAGACCATCATGTTCTCGCCGCTCACCATCGAGCAGATGGAAAATATCGTTGTCCTGCAAATGAAGGAAGTGCAGGATCGGCTGAACGAACACGACATCACCGTTCAATTGACCGATGCCGCGCGCATCTGGCTTGCAAAAGAAGGGTACGATCCCGCTTTCGGCGCGCGTCCGTTGCGCAGGGCGATCCAGAAATATGTCGAGAGTCCGCTTTCAGTGGAACTGCTCGGCGGAAAATTCAAAGACGGCGCGGTGGTGACAGTGGATGTGGACGTGGAGCAAAACAAGATCGTATTCCAAACCGAAAACGCGCCCGCGAAGAACTCCAAACAACAGGTTGAGGCGTAGCGCAAGATTCCATCTTGCGCCGCAGATGCCATCGCCTCGATTTGATCGATGCCGCATAACGCGGTTGATGGTAAAGAAGAAGGACGAAAAGAAGCACAATGCTTTTTTCGTCCTTCTTTCGTTATCCATCACGTAAACCATTTCATCCTTCACGCGAAGCGTTCATCTTTCATCCTTTTACTCCCTTCCCCCGATTTTCCTAACCCGTTTTTCAGTCACTCACGGTATCATGGGACAATCTTTTTTGAAACCGGAGAGCAAAATGATAGACAACAATGAGAGTGAGCAGAAATCAGGCGTTTCCGCCATCATGATCGGCATTGTGGTTTTATTGTGCTGTATCTGTGTGCTGGTCATCGGCATGGCCGGATACGGGTATTATGCGTTCACCCAGGTCGCTCCAACTTTTGCAGTGACGGACGAACCGTTTTTCCAACTTGATGCCCCCACACCGACCATCGAACCGGAAGTGACCCGCCCGCCGGTCGATTCCATCAACGGCGAAACGCTGGAGATCATGAAGACCACCATCGTCCCGCCAAACGACCCGAAGGAACTGGCCTGCCGCATGGAAGGGAAATGTGATATCCCCGATGTAATGGCAACCTCCGCCGCTCCGCGTGCTGTGGGCGATACCGATACGTTCTGGGTTTCAAACGTCACCACGAACGAAAACACCCAGGTTCAAGCCGTTCTGCGTTATGCCACGCCGCATGTTTATTTTTGGGTGCAGGAGGGTGTTTCGTACGATGACGGCGAAATGAAGGCGCTGATAGATGCCTTTGAAAACAAAATTTACCCGACCAACCGCGAGTTCTTCGGCAGTGAATGGTCGCCCGGCATTGACGGCGACGAGCATATTTACATCCTGTATGCGAGGGGATTGGGTTCCTCGATTGCGGGATATTTCTCCTCCGCCGATTCCGTTCACCCATTGGTTCATGAATTTTCCAACGCCCACGAGATGTTCCTGTTCAACGCGGATAACACCTACCACGGCGAAGAGTTTACCTACGGCGTGCTTGCCCACGAATTCCAGCACATGATCCACTGGAATCAGGATTTGAACGAGACATCCTGGCTGAACGAAGGTTCTTCGGAACTGGCCGCCTTCCTCAACGGGTATGACCCCGGCGGTTTCGACTGGTCGTACATCACCGATCCTGACTTGCAATTGAACGACTGGCCCAACGACCAGGATGCCACCACGCCGCATTACGGCGCGGGCTTTTTGTTCATGGCCTACTTCCTCGACCGCTTCGGCGAGGATGCGACCAAAGCGCTCATCAAGGACCCGGCAAATGGGCTGGACAGCGTGGAGGATGTCCTGCGCGAAATCAACGCCGCCGATCCCACAACGGGGCAGCCGATCACCGCCGATTCCTTTTTCATGGATTGGGCCGCGACCAACTTCCTGCTCGATGGCTCCATCGGCGACGGGCGTTACATTTACCACAACTACCCGAATGCGAATCGCGCCTCCGCAACCGAGACGATTTCCAACTGCCCGCAAGGTCCGATCAAACGCGACGTGCATCAATACGGCGTGGATTACATCGCCATCGAATGCGCGGGCGATCACACCATTTCATTCACAGGCTCCACCGTCACCGGACTTTTGCCCGCCGACCCATACTCCGGCCATTACGCCTTCTGGTCGAACAAAGGCGATGAATCGGATATGACCCTCACGCGCGAATTCGATTTCACCAACGTCAGCGGCCCCATCGAACTCTCCTACCAGACCTGGTACGATATCGAAGAGGATTGGGATTATCTCTACCTCGAAGTTTCGGAAGATGGCAAAACCTGGCAAATTGTCACAACCCCCTCCGGCAGAGGCGCCGATCCCTCCGGTAATTCCTATGGCTGGGGCTACACCGGCGTGACGAACGGCTGGATCGAAGAGAAGGTTGATCTTTCGCAGTATGCCGGCAAGAAAATCTTCGTCCGCTTTGAATATGTCACGGATGCGGCAGTGAACGGAGAAGGCCTCCTGCTGGATGATGTCAGGGTCGACGCGGCAGGCTACAGGTCCGATTTTGAAGCGGATGATGGAGGCTGGCAGGCGGAAGGCTTCGTCCGAATCCAAAACGTTCTTCCCCAGACCTTTGGCCTGTCTCTCATCCTGACGAGTGATTCGAGCGTGAAGTTGATCCCGCTCAACCCAGACCAGACCGCAGAGATTCCGATCTCGCTCCAGCCGGGAGAAAAGGCCTACCTGATCGTTTCCGGCACGACGCGGTTCACACGCGAACTTGCGTCCTACCAGATTGAAATCAAATGAAATACAATTCAGGTCACACCAAACGTGTGACCTGAATTTTTTGGAGACCCCATGTCCACAGCGCCCACATCTCAAATCCTGTCCCTTGCAGAGATGGCTTCCTATCAGGAGGCCGCCGTCGTCAGCCGCCAGATCACCAAAGCGGATGCCGGCAACGTCACCCTGTTTGCCTTCGATAAAGATCAGGGCTTAAGCGAGCATACCGCCCCGTTCGATGCGCTCGTGCATATTTTGGAGGGCGAAGCGCGGGTGACCATTTCGGGAAAGCCGTTTGATTTGAAAGCGGGGGAGGCCATCATCATGCCGGCCAACGAACCCCACGCCCTGTACGCCGCGCAGAGATTTAAAATGATGCTGACGATGATCCGCGCATGAGCGCTTCATTGTGACAACTTCATTTCTTTTCAAAAATGGCAGGCACGGTTTATGGTTCATGACGTATAATTTTCCCACTCTACCATGACCCTCATCAACAGACCCAGCAAACGAAGGACGATTGCCGTACTGGGCGCGCAGTTAAGCCGCGCATGGGGCGCCGAATTCATGGATGGCGTCCTGGATTCCGCCAAGGCCGGCGATGTCAATGTGGTTTTTTTTGTGGGAGGCAAACCTTCCGCCATTGTCTCGCCCCAACAGGGCGGGCGGTCCTACGGCTTGTATGACCTGATCAAGCCGGGCCAGTTCGATGGAATCCTGCTTGCCCCAGACCTTGCTCACGGCTCCTCCCCGGAGGAGATCAGGGATTTCTGCCGCATTTTTACGCCCATGCCGGTCGCTTCGTTTGCGGTGCAGGCGCCGGGGGTATCCTCCTTCATCGCTGATAATACCGGCGGGATGCGCGCAATGATCCGCCATTTGATCGAGGCGCATGGCTACAAACGAATTGCATTCATTCGGGGAATCAAGGGGCAATTGGAAGCCGATCAAAGATTCCATGCTTACAAGGAAGAACTAAACGCGCACGACATTCGCTTTGATGAGAGGCTGGTTGTGGAGGGCGATTACACCAAGGAAAGCGGACGCGCCGCGATGCGCGTTCTGCTCGACGAGCGCGCCCTTCGCATTCAGGCCGTTGCGGCGTCCAATGACCGTATGGCGTTTGGCGCAATCGAAGTGTTGCAACAGCGCGGCGTTCAGGTGCCGGATAGCATGGCCGTAACGGGTTTTGACGATGTCTCCGAATCAATGTCCATGGGGGTGCCGCTTACGACGGTCAATCAATCCTTTTTCGAGGTTGGCAAAAAGACTTTTG
>JBBIUO010000158.1:713-4156 GCA_037440205.1 Chloroflexota bacterium | reverse complement strand
CGCATGGACGGGGAAAAGGTCGAAGATGTCAATGTCCTGCCTGCAAACTTGGTGGTGCGCTGGTCCTGCGGATGCCTGCCCGAAAATATAAAACGGGCGATTGTGCTTCCCAAGGAGGTCTCACATACCGGGCGGCTGGAAAATAAACGCGATGCGGCCATCCATGCGTTGTTTGGCGCGGCGGGGATTCCCGACGGCGCCCCCGAAAAAGCGCAATACGTGGATGTGTTTGGCCGCACTTGGGATGTTTTCCTGGCGAGCCTGCGCGAAACGGATAAAAGCGACTCCTTCCTGAAGATGGTGCAATCCATGGTGGAAGTGTTGCAGCGTCATGGATACGATTTCACCACGTGGCAAAACGTCATTTCCATTTTCCGGCGCTATGCCTTGGGCGGGATCACAAGCAACACCGCCATGCTGAGAGCCGAAAACCTTTTCCAGCAGGCGCGCATGTTGGTGGGGGAACTGTCACAGCGCGCGCAGGCGTTTCACCGTTTGCAATTCGAACAGAGGGAAGAGCTCCTGAACAACTTTAGTTTTTCCATGGCTCCTGCCATGACATTCGAAGAGATCGGCGAGGCGCTCTCGAAACATTTCCCCATATTAGGGCTGGATCGCTGGTATGTGATGTTCTACAGCGACGTCACCACGCCGGGCTCCACTTTATCGCCAACCCCTGAGAGTTACCGCCTGCTCCTGCAATACGACCAGAACAAATTCCAAATTCCGCAGGAAAAATCCGCGATCGCCACAGGACGATTGGTCCCGCGCGGAAAGACTCCCGAAGACCATTGGTATGCCGCCGTGATCACGCCGCTGGCGCTGGCAAGCAACCGCTTCGGCTTCATGTGGGCGGAGATGGGCCCGACGGATTGGGATGTATACGTCCGCTTGAAGAATTTGCTTTCGAGCGCCCTCCTGCGCACCATGCTTGTGCAGCAGCGCGAACAGGCGCAAAAGGAAGTGGAACGATTATTGAGCGAAGCGCGTGAACGGGCGGTGGAACTCGCCCGCGCAAAGGATGTGGCGGAAAAAGCCGCGGCGCAGAATGCAAAACTCTTTGAGTCCGAGCAGGCCCGGCGTCGCGGAGCGGAAGCGCTGGCTCGTTCGTCTCGTCAACTCTCGTCGCTGACCACCGTCGAAAAACTTCCACAGCAAATCCTCGAACAACTCCAGCACGTCCTGCCGTATGACCGCGGCATCCTGTTCATGGAGGATGTCAATGGCATACCGCGCATTCGTTCGCATCAGGGATTGCCGGCCAATGCCGACGTTTCAAATTTTCAAATGAAGATCGAAGGCAGGGATTTTTACACAGCCATTGCGCAAAGAGGCGAGACCCTGCTCATTCACAACATGGAGGCGGTCAAGGACTGGTCTCAACCCGATTGGCTTCCGCGCGATCGTTCGTGGATGGGTGTGCCGCTCTATTCAAAAGACAAAGTGATCGGCCTGTTGGTGTTGAGCCGCGCGAAGAGCGCGTTCAATGAAGACGACGGACTGATGGCGACCACCTTCGCAATGCAGGCCATCGTCGCGCTGGAAAACGCGCGTTTGTATGGCGAGGTGACCGGCATCAACCAGATGATGGAACGCATGGTGGCCCAGCGCGTGGAGGAATTGAACAACGCCTACAACACGCTCGCAAAGCACGACAAAAATAAAGCCGCGTTCATCCAGGTGGCCGCTCATGAACTTCGCACGCCGCTCACGGTCATCAAAGGCTACCTCGGCATGTTGATCGTTGATCCCGTTATTCAGGCAAACAGCGCTTTAATTCAAGCGATTGAAGGCGTTTTGCAGGGCGCCAACCGTTTGCATCAGGTGGTGAACAGCATGTTGGATGTGGCGCGGCTGGATAATCAGATCATAAGCCCGAATGTCGAACCGGTGAGTTTGGGCTTGATTTTGCGACTCATTCACAAGGATTACGTGAAAGACCTCGCGCTTCGCAACCTGACTTTTGAACTGGATGAGGCGATAAAGGACATTCCCCCCCTTTCGGCTGATCCTGAACTGCTGAAGAAAGCATTGGATCATGTCATCGTCAACGCCATCAAATTCACCCCCGATGGCGGAACCATCACGGTCTCTGCGAAGGTGGTAGAGGATGCGCGTCTGGGCAGGCAGGCCGAGATCCGCGTGAAGGATACGGGCATCGGCATTGACCCCGAACACCACAAGATCATCTTTGAAAAATTATTCCAATTGGGGACGGTGGAACTGCATTCCTCCAGCCGCACCAATTACAAGGGCGGCGGCGCCGGGCTGGGACTCGCCATCGCTTCCGGTATCATCAAAGCCTTGCAGGGAAATATCTGGGTGGAAAGCGCCGGCCACGACGAAGTGAATTTCCCCGGCAGTACCTTCATGATTCGACTCCCGCTGGTCAAATAAAGAATTTTCAGCTCCCCCCATTTCCATTCCCATTTTTGGCTGGGGTTCGATTCTGCGCGAAGATGTTGTTGATCTGCTCGCGCAGGGGGGAGAGGATGCCGATGTGCGAAAGCATCAATCCTGAAATCGAGATCATCACGAGGAAGATCGTGAAATCGCCAAACAGCATCAGCCCATTGGGATCATCGTCGAACACGTAGCGGAACACAATGACGAACAATTGCAGTACGCTGATAATGAGCAGTGGAATGGCGTAGGGGCGCAGGTCGTGACCTTCCACAATCAGGTGCAGGCACAACAAAACGAACAGTCCGCCCAACAGCATCACCAGATAGGCCCAGAAGTGCAGGGCGTCGTACTTTTGAATGTACAGCTTTTGGATCACCTTGATGTACAGCGCGCTGATCCCGATTAGACAGCCCCACGAGTAGATTTTGATGATGATGGGATAGACCAGGTTCCCGAATCCGCGAACGCTGACCATCCCCGCTCCCCAGCCGAAGAAGAACGCAAATCCCAGCACGGTGAGTTTCACCAGCAGGCCTTCCAGGTTACTACCGCTCAGGCCATCATCGAAAATGTCGAAGACCAGTTTCACCGCGCCGAACATGGACACGGTCAATGCCGCGAGGCTGACCAGCATGGTGACGACGCTCAGCATCCCGCGTGTGTCCACTCCGTTTTTTCGCGGGGGCTGCGTTTTTCTTTCCACAAAGGGGGCAACGTGAGGTAGAGGTTTTTGAGGGGCTGTCATGGCATATCTCCCAACCTGCAATGAATTATCACTTCATCGTTTCGCGGAAATCGTAAATGCCGTCTTTTACCGCCCAGCGCGCGTGACATGCCGGGCAGAGCAGGTGATCGTTTTTGTCCTGCAAATTTTCGCCGCCGCATTCGGGACATTTGAACAGATCGGTTGCCTTCGATGGGATTCCCGTGTTTTGCGTTTCACCTTTTGCCTGCGCCTTCAAAAATACGCTTGGCGTGAATTGAAAGAGCGCGCCGGTTGGCTGGAAGAATCCATCCAGCATGGCGAGGAATCTGGC
>JBBIUO010000158.1:384-663 GCA_037440205.1 Chloroflexota bacterium | reverse complement strand
CGATGGAGAAACCCAGGTCTCCCAGCCAGGCGCGGATGGCTTTGGGGTGAAAATCAAAGTTCAATTTCACGAATTCCACAGGCTCGAGGGTGAACGGATTCCAGTCCTGCCGGCCCAGCCAGAAGCGAAAAATGGACTTCAGGTTGAGCTTGTTGGCGAATTCGAGAATAAAGACGGCGCCCGGCCGCAGAACGTTCCTGATCTGGCCCAGGGCTTTGGGCGCATCGGCCATGTGGTGCAGGGTGCGGATCATCGTCGCGGCATCAAATTGACGGTCAC
>JBBIUO010000158.1:0-359 GCA_037440205.1 Chloroflexota bacterium | reverse complement strand
AGGCGGTACACATCGGCGGCGACGTAAACGTATTGCTCGGAGCGGCCAAGACGTTGCTGCGCCTGTGCCAGTTGGGTGGTGGAATAATCCAGCAGGACAATGCGCTTGAAACCCGCATAGCGCGGAGTGTTGCGGCCTGCGCCCGCGCCAAGTTCCAGCATGAGTTCGCCGCCGGGGGGGAGCATCCGCTTCAAGGCAATGGCTTCGGCGCGGTCTTCGTATTCGGGCCCGCCCTGTTCCCAAAAGGATTGCTGGTAGTCGGAGCCTTCGTAGTTGCAGACGGGGGGAGTGGTCATGGAGTTTCGTTGTTTTGGGGATATGTAGTTTGGTAGTGTAGTTCTCGATGCAAAAGCGTTCCC